>JAUXPG010000386.1 GCA_030683915.1 Gemmobacter sp. | reverse complement strand
GCCAGCCGGTCAAGGACCGCAGCGCCGGGTCCACCTTTCGCAATCCTGCCGGGTTTTCCAGCACGGGTCGGGCCGACGACAGCCACGAGTTGAAGGCGTGGAAGCTGATACAGGATGCCGGAATGCAGGGCGCACAGATCGGCGGAGCGCGGATGTCGGACAAGCATGCCAACTTTCTGATCAACACCGGGCGGGCAACCGCCGTCGATCTGGAAGCCTTGGGCGAATCAGTGCGAAAAAGGGTTTCCGAAACCGCCGGAATATGGCTAGAGTGGGAAATCATGCGCGTCGGGGAACCGGCGCCGGACAACGGGCGCTAAGCCCGGACAACAATAAGGGGCGTTGCGCCCCAGAGGCAGAAGATGGCAGGCGGTTCGGGCAGAACGTCCGCCAGAGTGGCAGTCTTGATGGGTGGTCCCTCCGCTGAGCGCGAGGTATCGCTGTCAACCGGGCGTGAATGCGCCTCCGCTCTGCGCGCGGCAGGTTACGATGTGGTCGAGGTCGATGCCGGCCCCGACCTGTCGGCACGGCTGGCCGAGATTGGTCCCGATGTCGCGTTCAACGCCCTGCATGGCCGCTGGGGTGAAGACGGCTGTGTGCAGGGCCTGCTGGAATGGCTGCACATTCCCTATACCTATTCCGGCGTTCTGGCCTCTGCCTTGGCCATGGACAAGGCGCGCACCAAACAGGTCTATGCTGCCGCCGGTTTGCCGGTGGTCCAAAGCCGGTTGGCCCGCAGTGCCGATGTGCGCGCCCGGCACGTGATGCCCCCGCCCTATGTCGTCAAGCCCAACAACGAGGGGTCGTCGGTCGGCATCTATCTGGTGCTGGACGGTGCGAACGGCCCCCCGCAACTGGCACCCGATATGCCCGATGTGGTGATGGTGGAAACCTATGTGCCGGGGCGCGAACTGACGGTCGCCGTGCTGGGGGACCGTCCGCTTTGCGTAACCGAAATCCTGACGGACGGCTGGTATGACTATCACGCCAAATACAGCCCCGGCGGCAGCCGCCATGTGCTGCCCGCCCAGATTCCCGCCGAGATCGAGGCGGCCTGTCTGGATTACGCACTGCGCGCCCATCAGGCGCTGGGGTGCAGGGGGCTGAGCCGCACCGATTTCCGCTGGGACGACACGCGCGGGCTGGATGGGTTGATCCTGCTCGAAACCAACACGCAGCCGGGCATGACACCGACCTCGCTGGCACCCGAACAGGCCGCGCATTGTGGCATCACCTTTCCTGATCTGTGCCGCCAGTTGGTGGAGGACGCATCGTGCGACCGATAAGCGCCCCCGCCGCCCCCCGCCGCGATCCCGCGCCCTCGCGCTGGGCCTATCGTTGGCACCGGCTGTGGCTGACGCCGCTGTTCCGGTTGACGGTGCGGGTGTTCCTGCCTTTGGCGGTCATGGCGGGGGCCGCCGGATTGTGGCTGGCCGATGAGGGGCGGCGCTCGGCCTTGCACGGCATCTACGCCGACCTCAGGACGGAATTTCAGAACCGGCCCGAATTCATGGTCAATCTGGTTGCCATCGAAGGCGCCTCGCCCGTGCTGGCCGAAGCGATCCGCGTCGGGTTGGCGCTGAACCTGCCGCGGTCGTCGTTCGAGATTGATCTGGCCGCCGCCCGCGCCCGCGTGGAAACCTTTGATGCGGTCGAACGTGCCGACCTGCGGATCGTGACCGGCGGTGTTTTGCAGGTGACGGTGACCGAACGCATGCCCGCGCTGGTGTGGCGTGCCCCCGATGGCGTGTGGCTCGTGGATGCGGGGGGCCACAAGGTGGCCCGCATCAGCGCGCGGTCCCTGCGCGGCGATCTGCCGCTGATCGCGGGTGTCGGGGCAGCGCAGGCGGCGCCCGAGGCGATGGCGCTGGTACAGGCGGCCGGGCCGTTGGTTCCGCGTCTGCGCGGTCTGGTCCGCATGGGCCAGCGGCGTTGGGATCTTGTGCTTGACCGCGACCAGCGCATCCTGCTGCCCGAAACCAACCCGGTGCGCGCGCTGGAACGCCTGCTTGCGCTGGATCAGGCCGAGCAGCTCCTGTCCCGAGACATCACGGCGGTGGACCTGCGCCACGACCGCCGCCCAACCCTGCGGCTGTCATCCGGCGCCGCGGATACCCTGCGCCAAGTCCGACTTGCCCAGACCGGAGGATGAGTGCCATGACCGATCTTTACCAGTCCCAACGTGCGATGCGTCAGATGCGCAAGGCCGCGATGCAGCGCGGAGTCATTGCCGTTCTGGACGTCGGAACCACGAAAATCGCCTGTCTGATCCTCAAGTTCGACGGCCCCGACAGGTTCCGCGCTGAAGATGGCGTTGGCCCCATGGCCGGTCAGTCGCAGTTTCGGGTGATCGGCGCCGCCACGACCCGGTCGCGTGGCATCCGCTTTGGCGAAGTGGACGGCCTGCAAGAGGCCGAGCGGGCGATCCGCACCGTGGTGCAGTCGGCGCAAAAGGCCGCAGGTCAGCGGGTTGACCATGTCATCGCCTGCTTCTCGGGCGCGGCGCCCCGCAGCTATGGTCTGGCGGGGGAACATCGGCTTGCCGACAGCGTCGTCACCGAACAGGACATCGCGCATGTGCTGGCCTCGTGCGAGATGCCCGACCTTGGCGAAGGCCGCGAGGTGCTGCACGCGCAGCCGGTCAACTTCGCGCTCGACAACCGCAGCGGTCTGGCCGATCCGCGCGGCCAGATCGGGCATGCCTTGTCGGTGGACATGCACCTTCTGTCGGTCGAACGGGCGGCGGTGGAATGTCTGCTGCACTGCCTCAAGCGGTGCGATCTGGAAGTGGCCGGGATTGCCTCGTCGGCCTATGTCGCCGGTCTGGCCGCACTGGTTGAGGATGAACAGGAACTCGGTTCGGCCTGCATCGACATGGGCGGCGGCGCCACCGGCCTGTCGATCTTCATGAAAAAACACATGATTTACGCCGATGCCGTCCGCATGGGCGGCGATCTGGTCAGCCGCGACATTTCGATGGGGCTGGAGATTCCGCTGCAGCTTGCCGAACGGATCAAGACCTTTCATGGCGGGGTGCATGCGACCAGCATGGACGACCGCGAGATGATCGAGCTAAGCGCCGACACCGGCGACTGGGAAAAGGACCGCCGGCGCGTCAGCCGAACCGAACTGATCGGAATCATGCGCCCGAGGGTCGAGGAAATTCTGGAGGAGGTCCGGTTGCGGCTGGATGCGGCCGGGTTCGAACACCTGCCCAGCCAGCAGATCGTGCTGACGGGGGGCGGCAGCCTTATTCCCGGCATCGATGGTCTGGCGGCGCGGATTCTGGGCCAGCGGGTCCGTCTGGGTCGGCCGCTCAGGGTGCAGGGTCTGCCGCAGGCCGTGGCAGGCGCGCATTTCGCCAGCGTGGTAGGCCTGTGCCTGTTCGCGGCGCATCCGCAGGATGAATGGTGGGATTTCGAAATTCCCGCCGAACGTTACCCCGTCCGTTCGTTCCGGCGGGCCCTTCGGTGGTTCAAGGACAACTGGTGACCACCATATGACGTGAGGAGTGGCAAAATACCGCCGGCCACGGTGTGGAAACCGCAATATTTGGGGTGCTCTGCTGTTTTTTGCGTGACGGCGACTCGGGCTGTGGATAGAATCAGTCGTAATCGCAGCTTTCCTGGGCAGGAGCTGAGGCGGGGACGACCAAACATAGGCAGGCGGCAGGACAATGGCGTTGAATCTCATCATGGCGAACGACGGGGCCGATCTGAAGCCCCGCATCACTGTTTTCGGCGTTGGTGGCGCCGGGGGTAACGCGGTCAACAACATGATCGACCAGCAGCTGGATGGTGTCGATTTCGTCGTCGCCAATACCGATGCGCAGGCGCTGGCCCAAAGCCGCGCCCCGCACCGCGTTCAGCTGGGGGCCAAGGTAACCGAAGGGTTGGGGGCAGGCGCCAAGCCGCAAATCGGTGCCGCCGCTGCCGAGGAATCTATCGAGCAGATCGTCGATCATCTGGCGGGGGCGCACATGTGCTTCATCACCGCCGGCATGGGGGGTGGCACCGGCACCGGCGCGGCCCCGATCATCGCACAGGCCGCCCGCGAAATGGGCGTTCTGACCGTCGGCGTGGTGACCAAGCCTTTCGCCTTTGAAGGCGCCAAGCGGATGCGGCAGGCCGAAGAAGGCGTCGAGGCGCTGCAAAAGGTCGTGGATACGCTGATCATCATTCCCAACCAGAACCTGTTCCGGCTGGCCAACGAAAAGACCACCTTTACCGAAGCCTTCGCCATGGCCGACGACGTTCTGTATCAGGGCGTCAAGGGCGTGACCGACCTGATGGTGAAGCCGGGCCTCATCAACCTCGACTTTGCCGACGTGCGGTCGGTGATGGACGAGATGGGCAAGGCGATGATGGGCACCGGCGATGCCGAAGGCCCGAACCGCGCCGTGCAGGCGGCGGAAAAGGCCATAGCCAACCCGCTGCTTGATGAAATCAGCCTGCATGGCGCCAAGGGGGTGCTCATCAACATCACCGGCGGCTATGATCTGACCCTGTTCGAGCTGGACGAAGCCGCCAACATCATCCGTGACAAGGTGGACCCCGACGCCAACATCATCGTCGGCTCCACCATGGACCCGACAATGGAAGGCCGCATCCGCGTGTCGGTGGTGGCCACCGGTATCGACGCCACCGCCCGGAACATGGCCGCCCCGGCGACCACGCCCAGCCGTGCAGCAGCGTATCAGCCTGCCGCGCCGTCGCGCTCGCAGGCCGAATTCGTGCCGCCGACATCGGCCCCAGCACCTGCGCCGCAGCCCGCCCCGGCCTATCAGCCTGCGGCACAGGCCCCGGCCTATCAGCCCGCCGCGCATCAGGCCCATCCGCAGGACCTGTTCCAGGCCCCGGCGCCGCAGCCCGCCCGCGCGCCCGCCGCTGAAGCCGAGGTTCCGGCCCCGGCCTATCAACCGCGCGCGGCGCAGCCCGCCGCACGCCCGGCGCCCGCGTCGATCGATGGCGATGCGGCCGAGTTCGTGGCCCCCCGTCGTTCGCCCGCTGGCACCCCGTCGCCCGAGGCGCTGGCACGTCTGCGCGATGCGGTGTCCAAGACTTCGGCCCCCGCACAGCCCCGCGCGGCAGCTCCGGCGCATCAGCCTGCGGCCCGCTCCGAAGAACCGGCGCGGTCGCGGTTCGGTCTGGGGTCGCTCATTGGCCGCATGGCCGGTGGCGCAGACCACGCCGCGCCGCAGCCGCAACAGGCTGAACGCGCCCCTGCCGCCCGCGTCCAACCGCAGCCGCCTGCGCATGCCGCCTATGAAGATGATCAGGATCACGAACAGGACCGGATCGAAATCCCGGCCTTCTTGCGCCGTCAGGCGAACTGAGCCCGACTGTCGCACCTTTGCAAAAGGCCGGGTTCGCCCGGCCTTTTTTCTTTGTTTACAGGCGGTTGGTCGCCAGTTTCCGCGCGGCCAAGCCTTGTTACACTCCGTTGCAAACCGTGAGTTGCCGCAAAACGGCTGGTCGGATACCTAAAACTTGCGCAATCAGCCGTGGGGGTCGGACGGTTGCGTGGTGATCGGGTCTTGCACCCGGCATCCGAATTCAGCGCCGGACCATCGGCAGCAACGGGGTGAAACGTGCAGAGCAGCCTGAAATCGGCAGTCGCCTTTGTTGGCGTGGGCCTGCATTCCGGTGAACCGGTGCGTCTGGTGGTCAACCCCGCGCCGGTCGGACATGGCATCGTCTTTCGTCGTACCGACCTGCCGCCCGCAGAAAGCCGGATACCCGCGCAATGGGATGCGGTGGTGCCGTCAAAACTGTGCACCCTTCTGGCCAACCCGCAGGGCGCGACGGTGTCCACCGTGGAACACGTGATGGCCGCCCTTGCCGGGTGTGGCATCCACAACGCGGACATCACCATCGACGGGCCGGAAGTGCCCATTCTTGATGGGTCCTCGGCCCCCTTCGTGCGCGGCTTCCTGAGCGTCGGGGTGGTTGAACAATGCGCCCCTGTGCGCGCGCTGAAGATCCTGCGCGCCGTCGAGGTCCGCGACGGCGAGGCGGTGGCCCGGCTGGAACCGGCCGACACGATGGAAATGGATTTCCGCATCGATTTTGCCGACGCGGCAATCGGGCGGCAGGAAAAGCAGCTTAACCTGTCCAACGGCGCCTTTGTGCGCGAACTCAGCGACAGCCGCACCTTCTGCCGTCAGGCCGATGTCGACTTCATGCGCGCCAACGGGCTTGCGCTGGGCGGCACGCTGGATAACGCCGTGGTGGTCAAAGGCGATCAGGTGCTCAGCCCCGGCGGCCTGCGCCACAAGGACGAACCCGTGCGCCACAAGATGCTGGACGCGCTGGGCGACCTGGCCTTGGCCGGCGGGCCGGTGCTGGGCCGCTACACCGGCATCAAGGCCGGGCACGCGCTGACCAACCGTCTGCTTCGGCAAGTTTTCGCCACTCCCGGTGCCTGGACATGGGTCGAATGTGGTGGATTGTCGGGCCACAAGCTGCCCGGCGTCGGTGTCACACACGCCGACTTGCCCCGAACTGCGGCCTGACGACCCGCCCCACGGCGAAAGGCGTTTTGCGCGTCGGATTTATCTGTGCTAGGGAACGCATCAGAGGCAGCGGCAGGGTTGGGCCGGCCACGGGTTTTACCGGGCAACAACCCGCAGGAGCAGGCAGGACGATGACAGGGCGGGCCAAGGGCGCAAGGCTGATCGGTGCGGTTCTGATGGTTGCGGCAGTCACCGGCTGCGCGAGCCGCGAACAGCAGACCAATCTCGAATCGATGGAAGCAAAGGATATCTTTGCCTTGGGCGAACGCGCGCTGGAAAGCAGCCCGCGCCAGCCCACCGCCGGGCGCTACTTTGCGGAAGTCGAGCGGCTGTATCCCTACTCCGAATGGGCGAAGCGGTCGGTCGTCATGCAGGCCTTCGCCGAGCACAAGCGCAAGAACTACGAAGAAGCCCGCGGCGCCGCACAGCGGTATCTTGATCTTTATCCCGGCGATGAAGACGCGGCATGGGCGCAGTATATCCTTGCGATCTCCTATTATGACCAGATCGACGAAATCGGCCGCGATCAGGGCCTGACCTTTCAGGCGCTTCAGGCGCTGCGTGTCGTGATCGAACAATACCCCGACAGCGAATACGCCAAATCCGCGATGCTGAAATTCGACCTTGCGTTTGACCATCTGGCGGCCAAGGAAATGGAAATCGGGCGCTATTACCTGCGTTCGGGGCATTACACGGCCGCGATCAACCGATTCCGCGTCGTGGTGGAACAGTTCCAGACCACAACCCACACGCCCGAGGCGCTGCATCGGCTGGTCGAAGCCTATCTGGCGCTGGGCCTGACCGAAGACGCGCAGACCGCGGCCGCCATTCTGGGGCACAACTTCAAGGGCTCGCCGTTCTATGACGACAGCTATCGCCTGCTCACGGGCAAGGGCCTGAACCCCGAGGCGGCTGGTCAAGGCTGGTTGCGCACGATCTATCGGCAGACGATCCAGGGCAAGTGGCTGTAAATATGGGGTGGTGCGTGCACGGCGCGCGCCCGACGGATTGGCGCGATGCTCAGGCAGCTTGATATCCGCGACATGCTGCTGATCGACCGGCTTTCGCTGACATGGCAGCCGGGGCTGAACGTGCTGACGGGCGAAACCGGGGCGGGCAAGTCGATTCTGCTGGATTGTCTGGGCTTTGTGCTGGGCTGGCGCGGGCGGGCCGATCTGGTGCGGCAGGGCGCTGCAAATGGCGAGGTGGTGGCCGAATTCGATCTGGCCCCCGACCACCCGGCGCGTGCCGTGCTGACCGAAGCGGGGATCGAGGCCGAAGACGGCCTGATCCTGCGCCGCACCGTCACCCCGGATGGCCGCCGCCGCGCATGGGTCAATGACCGGCCGGTGGGCGCGGAACTGCTGCGCGCGCTGTCCGAAGGGCTGGTGGAACTGCACGGCCAGCACGACGACCGTGGCCTGCTGGACCCGCGAGGGCACCGCGCGCTGCTTGATCAGTTTGCCGGGTCCGCCGCCCTGCTGGCGCAGGTGCGGACCGCATGGGCGGCGCTGTCGGCGGCACGCAAGGCCCGCGCCGCTGCGCAGGCCCGCGTCGCCGCCTTGCAGGCCGAAGAGGATTTTCTGCGCCACGCGGTTGCCGAACTGGACAAGCTCAACCCCGAACCCGGCGAAGACGCCGTGCTCGACACCCGCCGCCGCACCCTGCAAGCGGCCGCGAAGGTGCGCGAGG
>JAUXPG010000397.1 GCA_030683915.1 Gemmobacter sp. | reverse complement strand
GTGCCCCAACGTCGCTTTCGGACCACAGACGCAGGAACGCGCCCGGTTCCGCGGAAGGCATGTCACGTATCGCATACGGTTCGGGGGCACTGGGGAGCGCCGCAATGTCAACCTTCATGCCCTCTCCGATACGTTGTGTACCACTGCGCAAAGGATCGGCGTACGAGGTTACCATTTTGTTTACTGCATGCCGCCAAGATGGATCAAATTCGACAACATCGCGGAGATTGAGATGATTCCCCCTGTTTCCGTTGCACCCGGCCAGCCGGTTCCCCGCGATCCGGCACATCGCGAATCGCTTCTCAGGGCAAAGGCGCGCGAGTTAGAGGGGGTGTTTCTGGCCGAAATGTTGCGTCATGTCGGTATGGGCAAGCCGCCCGAAAGCTTTGGGGGGGGCGCAGGTGAGGACCAGTTCGCGTCATTTCTGCGCGACGCGCAGGCGCGTGCCATTGTCCGCAAGGGCGGGATTGGCTTGGCAGAACACATCTTCCAAGCTCTGCGGACGCGCGCCGATGACACCCGCTGACCTGCTTGCCGAAACGATTGGCGCGTTGCGGCAGGCGGCATTGCGGGGTGACTTCGCAGCTTTCGACGGGCTGGCGGGACCCCTAGCAACCCAAGCGGCGGCGCTTGAGGCAGCGCCGCCTGACCAGCCAACGTTGCAAGCCCTGAAACGGAGCGCGGCAGAGCTTGCCACCCTGCTGCTAGCGGTGGGGCAAGGCCTTGGCGCCGCCCGCCGTCGTGTGAACGAGATCGAGTCCGTGCGGCGCGGCCTTGGCACCTATGGCGGCGACGGGCTGCGCCGCACGCTTGGACTGGGGGGGGAGACCACCCGCCGGGTCTGAGTCGGAGTGTCCGATTTGCTGAAAATGCGCTGCACAGCGGTGGCGCGGCTTAGGAGGTTCTTAGCGTTTCCAGCGCCGAATGGTTCTCGCACCACAGAAAGGGGTGACGCGGCAGCGATGCCGCAAGGGACAGAACGCCCGGGCCGCCACCGCAAGTGGCATGCAACGCGCGCAAAGCGCCGAAACCAGCAAGGAAACACGATGTCGTCCATTCTGACCAATACCAGCGCCATGGTCGCCCTTCAGACGCTGAAGGGGATCAACCAGAACATGAACAAGACCCAGTCGGAAATCTCGACGGGGAAATCGGTGGCCTCGGCGCGCGACAATGCGGCGGTCTGGGCCATTTCCAAGGTCATGGAATCCGACGTGGCAGGGTTCAAGGGCATCTCCGACAGTCTGTCGCTTGGCTCGTCCACCCTTGGGGTGGCGCGGCAGGCGTCCGAAACCGTCACCAAGCTGCTCACCGAGGTGAAGGGCAAGATCGTCGCCGCCCAAGGCGAGAACGTGGACCGCACCAAGATTCAGGCAGACATTGACGCGCTGACCGGCCAGATCGGCTCGGTCGTCGGGGCAGCGCAGTTCAACGGCCTGAACCTGGTCAACGGGTCCACGACCGAAATGCGCGTGCTCGCCTCGCTTGACCGCAACGGAACCGGCACGACCGCGTCCTCGATCACGGTGGCCGCGCAAGACCTTTCGTTCGGAACCTATGCGGCGAATGACGTGTTCACCACCTCGGGCACCGCATCGACCGACGGGGACACCTTTGTCCTTTCGCTTGATCAAGGCGGCGGCACCGGCGATTTCACCATCGCCGATGGCGCCAACCCTTGGTTGGCTGGCGACAAGATTTCGCTGCGGATCGGTGACAAGACCGTCAATTACACCGTGACGGCAAAAGACGTGGACGTCACCAACGCGTCCATGAGCAACACTGTGCCAGACATGATTGCGGTCGGCCTGAAAAACGCGATCGACAAGTTGGGCATCGAAGGGCTGGTCGTCAACTACGACAGCGCCACGCCGGGGCAACTGTCGTTTGTCAACGATGGGGCAAGGGACCTGACCGTTGGTGGCCAGTACACGAACGCAGGTGCTGGCGGTCTGGGGGCGCTGTCGCAGATTGACGTCGTCAACAACACGACGGATGCTCTGGGACGTATTGAAACCATGCTGCAGACCGCGGTGGATGCGGCGGCCTCTTTCGGCTCAGCGCAAAAGCGGATCGACATCCAGAACGACTTTGTCGGCAAACTGTCCGATTCGCTGGTCTCGGGAATCGGGTCCCTCGTCGATGCCAACATGGAAGAGGTTTCGGCCCGTCTGCAGGCGTTGCAGGTCCAGCAGCAGTTGGGTGTGCAGGCGCTGTCGATTGCCAATCAGGCACCGCAGAGCATCCTGTCGTTGTTCCGGTAAGGCAGCCGCCGGGGGGCGTGGTTCCGCGCCCCCCGGCCCTCTGACACACTGCAGCACCGGAAGGTTTCACCGTGAGCACCCTCAACCACACCCGGTCCGCCTATGCGCGGCCGCAAGCCCCTGCACGCTCCCCGCGCAGCGTCGAATACGAACTTCTGGCGCGGACCACACAGCGTCTGGCCCAGGCTTGGGACAACCGCCACCAAGACTATACAGCGCTCGCCATGGCGGTGAACGACAATACACGGGTTTGGTCCACCCTTGCCGCCGATGTCGTGGCGCCCGGAAACGGATTGCCCAAACCGCTGCGGGCGCAACTGTTCTTCCTGTTCCAGTTTTCCGAGGCGCATGGCCGCAAGGTTCTGGCCGGGTCGGCCAGCGTGGAAGTGCTTGTAGACATCAACACCGCCGTGATGCGCGGCCTGCGCGGCGAAACGGGGGGCGCGGCATGAGCGGGCTTGTTCTGAAACTCGGCCCGCACGAGCGGGTCCTGATCAACGGTGCGGTCGTCGAAAACTGCGACCGCAGGTCAAAACTGGCGATCATGACGCCCGGCGCGCATATCTTGCGGCTGCGCGATGCGATCCACCCCGAACAGGTGAACACGCCCGTCCGGCGGGTGTGCTATATCGTGCAACTGGTGTTGTCGGGCGATGCCGATGTTGCCGAGGCCCGCTTGCAACTGCTGCGCGGGATCGAACAGCTTAGTCAGGTGCTGACGGACCCGGACAGCCGTGCGTTGCTTGGACAAGCATCGCAGGCGGTGTTAGACAACCAACACTATCAGGCGCTGAAAGCGCTGCGCAGCCTGCTGCCACGGGAGGAGCGGCTCTTCGCTGCGGCGCGCCCGTGAGCTTTCTGCCTGCTGTTCCGGTGGGTGGCTATGCCGGTTGGGCGGTGCTCAAGCGGACGGTGACGGCGCAACAGGCCGCCTATGACAAGCAACCGCGCATCCAGCGGGACGAGGCATATTTCCGTGCCAATATCTCCAAGGTCAAGTCAGCCGACGATCTGGTCAAGGATCGTCGGCTTTTGGGAATCGCGCTTGGGGCATTCGGGCTGGAAGCAGACATCGACAACAAGTTTTTCATCCGCAAAGTGCTGGAAGACGGCACTCTAAAGCCAGAGGCTTTGGCAATGAGGTTGGCCGACAAAAGATACCGCGAGTTTTCGGTTGCCATCGGGCTCGGTGATTTCGGAACCTCGCGGATCCGCATGTCAGACTTCGCCGATACCATCATCCGGCAGTGGAAACAGAGGCAATTCGAAGGCGCCGTGGGGCAGGTGGATGACAGTTTGCGACTTGCGATGAACGCAGAACGCGAAATCGCGAAGATCGCCAGCAGTTCGATGTCCGAAGATGCCCGCTGGTTTACCCTGATGGGGCAACGGCCTTTGCGGCAGGTTCTGGAAACCGCATTCGGCCTGCCCAAAAGCTTCGGCACGCTGGATCTTGACCAGCAAAAGCAAGTGCTCAAGCAAAGGGCCAAGACCGCCTTTGGCGACGAAGGCGTTGCCCAGTTCGCCAGATCCGACAGGATGCAAGCGTTGATCAAGCAATATCTGTTGCGCAATCAGGCGGCGAACAACCTTGGTGCCAACCCCGGCGGTGCGGCCTTGACCCTGGTTAGCCAAATGGCCGCATCGATGCGCCGCAGTTGATGAGCGGCGCAGCAGCGTTTCAGCGCTGCGCGATACACTCCGCCAAATGACGGAAGCTGACCCGCGTATCAGCCGGTTCGTCCTCGGACAGGAAGGCGTCCAGATCCGGCCATGCCTTGATCGCAGCGTCGATCAAGGGATCGGTCCCGGCAGCGTAAAGCCCGGCCTGCACCATCATCTCGGCCCGCTCATACGCACCGAGCAGACGCCGGGCTTGGCTGATCAGGGCGTTTTCCTCATCGCTGGCGGCGTCCGGCAGGCTGCGTGACACCGAGCGCAACAGATCAACCGCCGGAAACCGCCCGCGCTCGGCAATCTTGCGGTCCAGCACGACATGACCATCAAGCGTGCCGCGCAAGATATCCGCCACCGGCTCCTCCAGATCGGACCCTGCCACCAGAACCGAGAACACTGCTGTGATGTCGCCCGCCCCCTCCGGCCCCGGCCCCGCGCGTTCGGCAAGCGCCATGATGGCATGCGCGACCGATGGGGGATATCCCCGCAGGCTCGCCTCTTCGCCTGCGGCCAGCGCGACCTCGCGATGGGCCTCGGCAAAGCGGGTGATCGAATCGGCCAGCAGAAGGACATGGAGACCCTGATCGCGGAAATGCTCCGCGACCGACATCGCCGCCCATGCACAGCGGCGCCGGATCAAGGGCGCCTGATCCGAAGTTGCCGCGACCACAACCGTCCGGGCCATGCCTTCGGGGCCCAAAACCTTTTCCGTGAAGGTCCGCAACTCGCGGCCCCGTTCACCGATCAGCGCAATCACCACCACATCGGCGTCGACCCGGGTTGCAAGCCGCGCGAGCAGGCTCGATTTCCCAACCCCCGACCCCGCGAACAACCCGATCCGCTGCCCCCGCACCAAGGGCAGCAGTGTGTTAAAAGCCCGCAAGCCGGTCTCCAGTCGGGGGCCAAGAGCGCGCCGCTGCGCCGCCGGTGGGGCCGCAGCCCGCAAGGGACGGGTGTTCCATCCGCGAAACAGCGGCTTGCCATCCAGAGGGCGGCCAAGCGGATCAACGATCCGACCGATCCAGCTGTCATCCGGCGCGATATCAGATTTCCCTGCCAGCAAAACGGCATCGCCGATTTCAAGGCCCTCGGCGCCGCCGTCCGGCAGGACTGTGATGCGGTCCGGCGCCATCTGCAACACTTCGCCTCCCAGACGACCCGACCGCCCCTCAATCTCCACCCGGTCCGACATCGCGGTGCCGCGGGTCAACCCAGAGACTTGGAGCAAACCGCGCGCCAGTTCGGAAACCCGCCCGACGCGTCGTATCACTGGGATCGCCGAGATTTCGGCGCGAAGCCCGTCAAACACCATTCTGGTCATCCTGCAAACTCCTTGGCTGCCAATTACGGTTTCTAAAGGAATCACCCTTAAGCCTTGGTGAAGCAGAGCCAGGGAGAATCCCGATGTTCACCAACAAGGTCGAAGTTTTGTCGATGGCAGCGGCGATGGCCGCCCATGCCGCAGCTCGACAAAACGTGATCGCGCGGAATGTGGCAAACGCAGATACGCCGGGCTTTCGCGCCCGGCGCCTGCCCGATTTTGCGGAGGTCTGGCAGGCGCAAGGGCAGACACTCCGCGGCACGCGCGCCGGGCATCTGTCCGTGTCCCGGCAAAGGGAAATCCAGTCCACTCCGGACTCGCGAAACCTGAGCCCGAACGGAAATTCGGTTTCGCTGGAAACCGAGATGGTCGCCGCCGCCGAGGCGCGGCAGGCGCATGACTTCGCGCTGGCAATCCGCCGGACGCTTTCGGGTGCGATCCGCACCGCTTTGGGGAGGAGGTAACCGATGACCGACCTTATTCAAAGTCTGGCCGTTTCGGCCTCGGGGATGGAGGCCCAGGCCCGTCGCCTGCGCCATACGACCGAGAACATCGCCAATGCCGATACCCCTGGCTACCAGCGCAAGACGACCGATTTTCGCCTTGGCCCCGACGGCACCGTTGCGCCGGGGCCGGTGCGGCTCGACCCGTCGGATCTCGCCCGGATCCACGACCCCGGCCACCCGCTGGCCGATGAAAGCGGCCACTACCTCGGCTCGAATGTCGACATGGTGGTGGAAATCGCTGACGCGCGCGAAGCGCAGCGTTCGTATGAGGCGAACCTCAGGATGTTCGATCAGGCCCGGCAGATGACGCAGGGCCTGATCGAGCTCTTGCGGCGCTGAATCCTTATGAAAATGGAGATCCAGAATGGACATCAAAACATCGCTTGCGGCCGGAGCCTATGCCAAGGCCCGTTCCGCCACCACCGCCGACCCACAATCCGCAACCGGCCCGATCGGACGGGTGGCTGAGGAGTTTTCGACCGTCTTGCAGGCGGGCGAAGATACTGCAAAGGCGGCCATGACCGGCCGTGCCGACCCGCATTCTCTGGTCCAGGCGCTGTCGGCGACCGAACTTGCCGTGGAAACCGCCGTCACCCTGCGCGACAAAGTAGTGGAAGCGTATCAGGAAATCCTGCGGATGCCGGTCTGATGGCGTCCGAGGCGGTCATCTACGACCTGCTGCGCCAAGCACTTTGGGTGGCGGTGCTGATGTCGGCGCCGCTGCTGACGGTGGCGCTGATCGCAGGGCTGACGGTCGGTCTGTTTCAGGCGTTGACCTCGGTGCAGGAAATGACCCTGACCTTCGTGCCGAAAGTCGCGCTGATGCTCGTGGTCTTTTGGGCCACCATGGGTTTCATGACCGCGACGCTGACGGACTTTTTCACCAGCCGTATCATTCCCCTGGTTGCCGGAGGCTGACCGATGGACAACGCGATTTATGCCGCACTGACGCGCCAATCCGGCCTGATGCGCGAAATGCATGCGGTGGCGAACAACATTGCCAACGCCGCTACGACCGGCTTTCGCCGCGAAGGTGTGGTGTTCTCCGAATTCGTCAAGGCGATGGGTACCGAACCATCGCTGTCCATGGCGCGAGCATCGGCCCGGAATGTCGATCTTTCGCAAGCCGAAATTACCGCAACCGGCGGTGTGTTCGATTTTGCAATTCGCGGACAGGGGTTCTTTCTCGTCGAAACGCCTGATGGCGAAGCGCTGTCGCGCGCCGGGCACTTCACCCCCGGCCCTGCGGGTGACCTCGTCAACCCGGACGGCTATCGCCTGCTGGATGCCGGGGGGGCCCCGGTCGCGGTACCCCCCGGGGTCGCCAACATCAGCCTTGCGCAAGACGGCACGCTTTCGGGCGACGGTGTGCCGATCGCCAGGATCGGGCTTTGGGCGCCCGCCGATCCGACCAGCCTGCGCCATGTCGCGGGCACAATCTTTACCGCCGATGCGCCGGAACCGATGGGCGAAGAGGCGGGCATCCTGCTGCAAGGCCATCTGGAGGGATCGAACAGCAACCCGATTGTCGAACTTGCCCGCATGATCGAAGTCCAGCGCGCCTATGAAGTCGGTCAGCAACTGCTCGACCGCGAGGACCAGCGCATTCGCAACGTCCTGCAAACCCTTGGCCGATAGGAGATTCCGATGAAGGCCCTGCAGATCGCCGCCAGCGGCATGGCTGCCCAACAGATGCGCGTCGATGTCGTGTCGCACAACCTCGCCAACATGTCGACCACCGGGTACAATGCCCGGCGGGCCGAATTTGCCGACCTGCACTACGTGCAGGTTGCCCGTCCGGGAACGATCTCTGCGGAAAACGGCACGATGCTGCCAACTGGTATTCAGCTTGGCATGGGTGTGCGCGGCACCTCGGTTGCGCAGGTCCTGGAACAGGGCGCGCTCAATGCGACCGGCGGCGACCTCGATCTTGGCGTTGAAGGGCGCGGTTGGCTGGAGGTGACGCTCCCGTCCGGCCTGTCGGCCTATACCCGCGATGGTGGGTTGAAACGATCGGCAGACGGTGAAATCGTCACTTCGGACGGTCATCCGGTGGTACCCGGCATCACCATACCGCCTGATGCCCGCAGCATCACCATCAATGCCGCGGGCGAAGTCTGGGCCTATTTCGCCGACCGTGTGGCGCCCGAACAACTCGGCCAGTTCACGCTCGCCGGGTTCACCAACGAACGCGGACTGGAGGCAATGGGGTCGAACCTCTATCTTGAAACCGCCGCATCAGGCCCCCCCATCGTTGGCGCGCCGGGAGAAGACGGTTTGGGCACCCTGCGCCAAGGCTATCTGGAGGATAGTTCGGTCGATGCCGTGCGCGAGGTGCCCGAACTCATCAAGGCGCAGCGCGGATACGAATTGAACGCCAAGGTCATCACTGCGGCAGACCAGATGCTGAGCGCCACCACGCAGGTGCGATGATGCTGCGATGGATGGTCCTTTGCGCCATTGCCACCCCGGCTGCCGCGGACACATTGGTCACCACCCGGACCATCCGCGCGCAAACCGTGCTCGAACTGGGCGATCTGGGCCTGATATCGGGCAAGGTGGATGGCGCCTTGACCGCGCCCGAACAAGCGATCGGGATGGAGGCGCGCGTCACGCTCTATCCCGGTCGCCCAATCCGGCAAGCCGATCTTGGCCCACCCGCCGTGATCAACCGAAACCAGATCGTACCTCTGGCATATCTTGCCGGGCCGCTGGCCATCTTGACCGAAGGTCGCGCCCTTGCGCGTGCGGGTGTTGGCGACAGCCTTCGTGTAATGAACCTTGCCTCGCGATCGACCGTCACCGGACGGGTCCGCGCCGACGGAACCGTTATTGTCGGCCCCTGAAAATCTGGAGCATCCATGCGTCCGATCCTTGTCCCGTTGATCCTGATTGCCGGCTGCGGCCAGTTGCAAGACGTGGGGCGCGCCCCCGGTTTCAGCCCGCTCGAAGGCAGCTATGCCCATCACGCCATGTACTCGAGCCCGTTTCCCGAAACTTCGGACCCTTCCGCCCCGTCTGATGCCGCCTCACTCTGGACCTCGACGCGGGCATCGCTGTTCGGTGACCGGCGCGCGGCGCGGCGCGGCGATATCCTGACAGTGGTCATCGAGATTGACGAGCGGGCGGAAATCTCGAACGCCACGGACCGTTCGCGCACCGGAAACTCCTCGATGAGCATGCCCCAGTTGTTCGGCCTTCCGCAGCGACTGAATGAAAAGTTGCCGCCGGGTGCCAGCATGGCGGACGCGGTCAAAACGCAAAGCGCGTCAACCTTTTCCGGCGATGGCTCGGTTGCCCGGAAAGAGAAGCTCAAACTCAGGGTGGCGGCCACCGTAGTTGAAAATCTGCCCAATGGCGTGCTTCGGATCGAAGGTCAGCAAGAGGTTCGGGTGAATTATGAACTGCGGGAACTTGTTGTGACCGGATATGTCCGCCCGGGCGATATCTCGCGGCAAAACGAGATCACCTACGACAAGATCGCCGGGGCCCGGGTTTCCTACGGCGGGCGCGGCCAGATCAGCGACGTGCAGCAACCTCGGTGGGGCCAGCAGATTGCCGATCATCTTCTACCGTTCTGAAAGGA
>JAUXPG010000392.1 GCA_030683915.1 Gemmobacter sp. | reverse complement strand
CCCGACACCGGCAATATGGAGGTGCTCGAGCGCTATGGTGCGCCCGAACACAAGGACCGCTGGTTGAAGCCGCTTCTGGCGGGGGAGATCCGGTCCTGCTTTGCGATGACCGAACCCGATGTCGCGTCATCGGATGCCACCAATATCCAGGCCGAAATCCGGCGCGATGGCGATGACTATGTGATCAATGCGCATAAATGGTACACCACCGGGGCCAGCAACCCGGCCACGAAGATCTGCATCTTCATGGGCAAGACCGACCCCGCAAACCCCGACCGGCACCGCCAGCAATCGATGATCCTTGTCCCCATGGACACCCCCGGCATCACCGTTACCCGGTCCTTGCCGGTATTCGGCTACTACGGCGTGCCGGACCGCGCATCCGAGGTTTTGTTTGAAAACGTGCGGGTGCCAGCCAGCAACATGCTGCTCGGCGAAGGTCGCGGGTTCGAAATTGCCCAGGGGCGTTTGGGGCCGGGGCGCATCCACCACTGCATGCGGTCGATCGGACTGGCCGAGCGGATGCTGGAATCGATGTGTGACCGCGCTTTGCAACGTGTTGCCTTTGGCAGGGCCGTGGCAGATCAGGGGGTCACGCGGGAACGCATCGCCAACGCCCGCATCATGATCGACCAGTGCCGTCTGTTGACGCTGCACGCCGCCCACAAGATGGATACCGTGGGCAACAAGGAAGCCCGGGCCGAGATCGCCATGATCAAGGTCGTAGTGCCCAACATGGCCTGTCAGGTGGCAGACTGGGCAATCCAGGTCTTTGGCGGCGGGGGCACTGGCAATGATTTCGGGACCGCCATGGCCTATGCCACCGCGCGGGTGCTGCGGCTGGCCGATGGCCCGGACGAGGTGCACCGCGATCAACTGGCGCGGCTGGAGCTGAAAAAGCGTCAGGGCCGCAACCACGCCGGTTGGGCGCCGCAGGTCACCTCGCGCGGACGCAACCCCGGATTGAACGCGTGACGGCGCTTGCAGGCAAGGTGGCCATCGTCACCGGGGCGGCCGGTGGCCTTGGCCGAGCCTCGGCCCTGCTGATGGCGGAGCGTGGCGCGGCGGTGCTCTGCGTGGACCGCGCGCCGGAGGTGATAGACACAGTGGGCCTGATCGCGGCCCGCGGCGGGCGGGCGGATGCGGTGCAGACCGATTGCGCCACCGACAAGGGTGTCGCAGCGATGGTCGCGCAGGCGGTCCGTGATTTCGGGCGGCTGGACATTCTGCACGCCAATGCCGGGGTTTCCGGCCCGCTGGAGCCCGGCCTTGACGAAGACGCCACAATCTTTGCCGAGGTGCTGCGCGTGAACCTGATCGGGCCGTGGCTGGCCATTCGTGCCGCATTGCCGCATCTGGGGCGGGGTGGGGCGATCATCGTCACCGCCTCGGTTGCAGGGGTGCGGGCGGGGGCGGGTTCGGTGGCCTATTCCGCGTCGAAGGCGGGTCTTATCAGCGTGGTGCAGACCACCGCGCAAGTGCTGGCGGGCACAGGGGTCCGCATCAATGCCGTTGCGCCGGGGCTGGTGGAAACGGCCATGACCCAGCCGCTGTTCGACGCCGCCCGCGCGCGGGGCCGCGAAGGGCGGATCGGCCAGCTGAATCCAGCGCGCCGCGCCGGCGAACCGTCCGAGGTTGCCGAGGCGGTGGCGTTTCTAGCCTCCGATGCCGCCAGCTACATCACCGGGCAGGTGCTGGTGGTCGACGGCGGCCTAAGCAGTTCGCTGCCCTTCGCACCCCGGCCCGCAGGAAGGTGACCGGAAAATCGCTATTGTCCGGTCGATTTCTTGCAAGACATCGCGCCCCTGTGCCGATGGCGCGCATGAAAAAGGGCGCCATCGCTGGCGCCCTTTCCCGTTCCGACCCTGATGGGTCAGATCACATCATGCCGTCCATGCCGCCCATGCCGCCCATGCCGCCGCCGGCCGGAGCGCCTTTGGGTTCGGGCTTGTCGGCGATCATCGCCTCGGTGGTGATCAGGAGCGAGGCGACCGAAGCCGCATCTTCCAGCGCGGTGCGGGTCACCTTGGCCGGGTCGATCACGCCGAAGGCGAACATATCGCCGTACTCTTCGGTCTGGGCGTTGAAGCCGAACGACTTGTCGTTCGATTCGCGCACCTTGCCGGCCACGACAGCGCCATCGACGCCAGCGATTTCAGCAATCTGGCGCAGCGGAGCCTCCAGCGCGCGGCGCACGATGGCGATACCCGCGTTCTGGTCGCTGTTGGCGCCGGTCAGGCCGTCCAGCACTTTGCCAGCTTGCACCAGCGCGACGCCGCCGCCGACCACGATGCCTTCCTGAACGGCCGCACGGGTCGCGTTCAGGGCGTCATCCACGCGGTCCTTGCGCTCTTTCACTTCGATTTCCGACATGCCGCCGACGCGGATCACGGCAACGCCGCCAGCCAGCTTGGCCACGCGTTCCTGCAGCTTTTCCTTGTCGTAGTCCGAGGTGGTTTCCTCGATCTGGGCGCGGATCTGGGCCACGCGGGCCGAGATTTCGGCCTTGTCGCCAGCACCGTCGACGATGGTGGTGTCGTCTTTCTTGATCGAAACCTTCTTCGCGCGGCCCAGCATGTCGAGGGTCACGTTTTCCAGCTTCATGCCAAGATCATCCGAGATCACCTGACCGCCGGTCAGGATCGCGATGTCTTGCAGCATGGCCTTGCGACGGTCGCCAAAGCCCGGCGCCTTCACGGCGGCGATCTTCAGGCCGCCACGCAGCTTGTTGACGACCAGCGTGGCCAGAGCCTCGCCTTCGACGTCTTCAGCCACGATGACCAGCGGGCGCTGCGACTGGATCACGGCTTCCAGCAGCGGGACCATCGGCTGCAGCGACGACAGCTTCTTCTCGTGCAGCAGGATGTACGCGTCTTCCAGATCCGCAACCATCTTGTCAGCGTTGGTCACGAAGTAGGGCGACAGGTAGCCACGGTCGAACTGCATGCCTTCGACAACGGTGGTTTCCGTGTCCAAGCCCTTGTTTTCTTCGACGGTGATCACACCCTCGTTGCCGACCTTCTGCATCGCGTCAGCGATCTGGCGGCCGATTTCGGCTTCGCCGTTGGCCGAGATGGTGCCGACCTGCGCAACTTCGGCGCTGTCCTTGACGGGGCGGGCGGCGGCCTTGATCGCGGCGACGACCTTGGTCACGGCCAGATCGATGCCGCGCTTGAGGTCCATCGGGTTCATGCCCGCAGCAACGGCCTTCAGGCCGTCCTTGATGATCGCTTGCGCCAGAACGGTCGCGGTGGTGGTGCCGTCGCCGGCTTCGTCATTGGTGCGGGAAGCGACTTCCTTCACCATCTGCGCGCCCATGTTCTCGAACTTGTCGGACAGTTCGATTTCCTTGGCAACGGTCACGCCGTCCTTGGTGATGCGCGGCGAACCGAAGGACTTGTCGATCACGACGTTACGGCCTTTCGGGCCCAGCGTCACCTTGACAGCGTCGGCAAGAATGTTGACGCCGCGCAGCATGCGGTCGCGGGCATCGGTATCGAAACGGACTTCTTTGGCACCCATGGGGTGGACTCCTCGAATTCTGTGGGGTGGGTAGGGTGCGCCGTCGTCAGCGCGCCCCGCTCAGGAAAGGCATCGACTCAGGCAATGATCCCGAGGATGTCGCTTTCTTTCATGATCAAAAGTTCTTCGCCGTTCACGGTCACTTCGGTGCCCGACCACTTGCCGAACAGCACACGGTCGCCGGCCTTGACGGCCATCGCGATCAGCTCGCCCGAATCCTTGCGGGCGCCTTCGCCGCACGCGACGATTTCGCCTTCGGCGGGTTTTTCCTTGGCGGTGTCGGGGATGATCAGGCCGCCCTTGGTCTTTTCGTCGCCCAGGACGCGCCGGACCAGAACACGGTCATGTAGCGGTTTGAAAGCCATCTGATGTCACTCCCTTGAGTTCAGCTTTGCGCTTCACAGTTAGCACTCACTTCCGTCGAGTGCCAATGACAGGTATCTAGGAAAGCGGCAGCCCGGTGTCAACACCCTGTCACGGCAGAAAAACGGTTGGCGTGGCGTCGGCCCGCGTGTCATGGTCCGCGCGCCCACATGAAAGCGATTTAATGCGCCTGCTTGCCCGCCTGTTTGCCGTCACCTGCGCCGCCCTGTTGCTGGCGGCGCCTGCGCTGGCGCGCTGCACAGGCATCGACCTGATCGCGGCGCTGCCTGCAGCCGAGCGCGCGGCGCTGGAGCGGGCCGCGGATTCGGTGCCTTTCGCGCGGGGCAACCTGTTCCGCGCCACCAAGGGCAGCCAGATCATGGATCTTGTGGGCACCTATCATCTGGCCGACCCGCGGCAGGCCGCCGTTCTGGCCACGGTCGCGCCCCTTCTGGCAGAAGCCGATGTGCTGCTGGTCGAGGCCGGGCCGGACGAGGAAACCCGCCTCAAGGCCGAAGTGATGCGCCGCCCCGAGTTCATGCTGCTGACCGAAGGGCCGACGCTGCCTGATCTTCTGGGCGAAGCCGATTGGCAGGCGCTGGCCGAGGCGATGCGCGCACGCGGCGTTCCCCCCGCTGTCGCGGCACGGTTCCGGCCTTGGTACATGGCGATGATGCTGGGTATCCCGCCCTGCGCGATGGACGCCGTGAAATCCGGCGAAGTCGGGTTGGACCAGCAACTCACTGCCGAAGCTGTTGCGCGCGGTCTGCCGGTTCAGGCGCTGGAGCCGTTTGACACGCTGTTTTCCATGTTCGGCGACCTGCCCATCGACCAGGAAATCGACATGGTCCGCGCCGCCCTGCTGATGGCGGACCGCCCCGAAGACATGGCGGTGACTTTGGCCAACGCCTATTTCGCGGGAAAATCGCGGCTTTTGTGGGAATTCACCTTGGCGCGGTCGTTGGCGATGCCGGGATTCGATGCGGCGCAGGTGCGCGCGCAATTTGCCCTGATGGACGAGGTTCTGATGGCGCGGCGCAACCGGGGCTGGATCGGCGTGCTGACGGCTGCGGCGGCGCAGGGCCGCGTGCTTGCGGCCTTTGGCGCACTGCATCTGCCGGGGGAGCAGGGTGTGCTGGCCCTGTTGGCCGCCGATGGCTGGCAGATCGTCCGGCTGGACGGCTGACCGCCTAGCCCGAAAACCCCAGCGCCCGCGCCTGTGCCTGCAAGCGCGCCAGCTGAAATGCCTCGACATCCGCAGCGGGCTGGGTCGCGGCGATCATCGGCAGGGTCGGGTCGTCAACGGCCGTGCGGTGGCCCGCCAGCGTTTCGACCACGGCCAGCCCGCAGAACGGCACCACCGCTTCGGAATAGCCGCCTTCGTGGACCACAACCAACCGCCCGCCGCACAGGGCCTGCGCTGCGGCCATCGCCCGCTCCGTAAGCGCGCGGAAGGTGCCGGAATGGGCCTGCATCCGTGCCAGCGGGTCGAACCCGTTGGCATCAAGCCCCGATGCGATGATGATCAGGTCCGGTGCAAAACCTGCCAAGGCGGGGGCGACCAGCAAATCCCACGCAGCCAGATAGCTGTTGTGGCCCATGCCGGGGATCAGTTCTATATTAAGGTTGCAGCCTTCGCCCGCGCCCTGCCCACGGTTCGCCGCCAGTCCCGACCCCGGCGGATAGCACGACTGCTGATGGATCGAGATGGTCAGCGTATCGGCTCGGTCAAGATACACCGCTTCGGTGCCGTTGCCGTGATGCACGTCCCAGTCCACAACCGCGACCCGCAGCGGGCCATGCGCGGCGCGCGCGGCTTCGATCGCGATGGGTATGTTGGCAAGCAGGCAAAACCCCATGCCCTGATCGGGCAGGCAGTGATGCCCCGGCGGGCGCGACAGCGCGTAGGCGTTGGCGTGGCGCCCGCCCAGAACATCGGTCACCGCCTGCATCGCCAGCCCCGCGGACAGGCAGGCGATGTCGTAGCTGCCCGCGCCGAACGGCGCCTCTGACCCCGCCTCGCCGCCGCCCGCCTTCGAGGCGGCGTGCAGCCTGTCCAGATAGGCCGCGTCGTGGACGCGCAGCAGGTCCGCACGGGTGGCGGCGGGCGCGCTGGTCACCGCCAGCCGCGCAGTCAGCCCCGACACATCCATCAGCGATTTCAGCCGCCGCTTGGTGTCGGGCGATTCGGCATGGCCTGCGCCGTTGGGCGGTTGCACCCAGCCCCCGACCGGCAGCACCAAGGCGTGCAGCCCGGTGGAGTGCCAAAGGCAAAGCTCGTCGAAGTAAAAACCCGTCGTCATGGCGCGCCCCCCGTTTTGACCAGCGGACCACGCGCGCGCGCCTGCCACAAGCCGGTGCAAATGCACCAAGCCAACAAAAGACCCGGCCCCCGCAACGGGGGGCCGGGCCAAGAGGGGACGTCAGGAATCGGCGCTTTTATTCGCCGCCGCCCAGCCCGTGCACATAGACAGCCACGGCACGGATGTCGGCTTCGGACAGACGCGCGTTCCAGCCCGGCATCACGCCATAGCGGGCGTATTTCACCGATTCGGTCAGCGCGGCGTAGTCGCCGCCATACAGCCAGATCGCGTCGGTCAGGTTCGGCGCACCAAGGTCGCGGTTGCCCTTGCCGTCTTCGCCATGGCAGCTGGCGCAGTTCTCCTCGAACAAGGTCGCGCCGTCGGATGCCAGTGCGGCATCATGCTCCTGATTGGAGATTTGGCGCACATACTGCACGACCTGCGAGATCTCGCCGGCCGAAAGCATGTCGGCAAAGGCGGGCATCTGGCTGAACCGGGCCTCGTCACCACCGTTGCGGATGCCGTGGCTGATGGTGGTGTGAATCGCTTCGATGTCACCCCCCCACAGCCAGTCATCATCCAGCAGGTTCGGATAGCCCGACGCCTGCACCCCGGCAGCTCCCGCGCCGTGGCACTGGGCGCACCACGTCTTGAACACCGCCGCGCCCGCCTGGTTGGCAAAGGCCACCAGTTCGGGATTCCCCGGAATGCTGGTCAGTTCGGCATCAACCAGTTGCGCACGGATCGGGCCGTTCATGGCCGCGAAACGGTCGATGTCCTTGTTCAACTCGTCGATGCGGTTGTAGCCAAGCACGCCTTGCGTGGCGCGGGTCAGCATCGGCCAGGCGGGATAGGCGATGGAATAGACCAGCGCCCAGGCGATGCAGGCGTAGAACGTCCACAACCACCAGCGCGGCATCGGGTTGTTGAATTCCTCGATCCCGTCCCACTCGTGGCCGGTGGTTTCCACCTCGCCGGGGCGACGGTTGGATTTGTTGGCGGCCATCGCTCATGCCTCCTTGGTTGCCGGGGCCCCGGCGCCATCGGGCGCCGGACGGTCATCATTGCGAAAGATCGAGTTGGCGGCTTCGCGGTGCACCCGGTTCGATCCGGGGCGCAGGGCCCAGACCACGACGCCGACAAAGAACAGCGTCATGAACAGCAGGTGCCAGCTGTCGGCGAAGTGGCGCAGGAGATCATAGGTTCCCATGGCGACCCCCTCAGCGCATCGGGTCCGGGGTGAAGGTCGAAAAATCGACCATCGTGCCCAGAACCTGCATGTAGGCGATCAGCGCATCCGCTTCGGTCAGCGCGGGCTGGCCATCGAAGTTGCGCACATTCACCTTGTCACCGTAGCGTGCGAACAGCCCGTCGGTATCGGCATCGGGGTTCGCCTGCGCCGCAAAGTCGGCCTGCGCCGCCGCGATCATCTCGCTGGAGTAGGGGACGCCGAAGATTGCGTTCGTGCTCAGCGTCTCGGCGATGTACTTGCCATCGATCGGGGTGCGGAACAGGAAGGCATACTTCGGCATCACCGATTCCGGCACCACCGATTGCGGGTTGCGGAAGTGGTCCTGGTGCCATTCGTCGGAATAGCGCCCCCCCACGCGGGCCAGATCGGGCCCGGTCCGCTTGGACCCCCACTGGAACGGCCGATCGTACATCGATTCGGCCGCAAGGCTGTAGTGGCCATAACGCTCCACCTCGTCGCGCATCGGGCGGATCATCTGGCTGTGGCAGACGTAGCAGCCTTCGCGCACGTAGATGTCCTTGCCCGCCATCTCGAGCGGGGTGTAGGGGCGCACCCCTTCCACCTTCTCGATGGTGTTCTCGATGTAGAACAGCGGAACGATCTGGACGAGGCCGCCGATGGTGACCACCAGAAAACTCAGCACCAGCAGCAAGGTGGCGTGGGTTTCGATGGCCTTGTGCTTGTCAAGAAAAGCCATTTGCGTCTCCGATCATTCAGCAGGGACGAAGTTGTTCGCGTTGACCGGGGCCTTGGAGGGCTGGGCGCGAACGGTCATCCACAGGTTGTAGCACATGATGATTGCCCCAAGCAGGAACAGGAGCCCGCCCAGCATCCGCACCACATACATCGGGTATTTCGCGGACACGGTGTCGGCGAACGCGTTCACGAGGAACCCGTTGGCATCGACTTCGCGCCACATCAGGCCTTCCATGATCCCGGTGACCCACATCGAGGACGCGTAAAGCACGATCCCGATGGTGGCGAGCCAGAAGTGCCAGCTGACCAGAGACAGCGAATACAGCCGCTCGCGGTTCCACAGCCGGGGCACGAGGAAGTAGAGCGCGCCAAAGGTGATCATCCCGTTCCAGCCCAGCGCACCGGAATGCACATGGCCGATGGTCCAGTCCGTATAGTGCGACAGGCTGTTGACCGCCTTGATCGACATCATCGGGCCTTCAAACGTCGACATCCCGTAGAAGCCGATGGAGATCACCATCATGCGGATGATCGGATCGGTGCGCAGCTTGTCCCACGCGCCCGAGAGCGTCATCAGACCGTTGATCATGCCACCCCACGACGGCATCCAAAGCATGATCGAGAAGATCATCCCGAGCGTCGACGCCCATTCCGGCAGCGCGGTGTAGTGCAGGTGGTGCGGGCCGGCCCAGATATAGAGGAAGATCAGCGCCCAGAAGTGGATGATCGACAGTTTGTAGCTGAACACCGGGCGTTCGGCTTGCTTCGGCACGAAGTAGTACATCATGCCAAGAAAGCCTGCGGTCAGGAAGAAGCCCACGGCGTTGTGGCCATACCACCACTGGATCATCGCATCTTGCACGCCCGCATAGGCCTGCACCGAAGCCGACCCGAAGATCGACACAGGGATGGCTGCGTTGTTGACAACATGCAACATCGCGACCGTGACGATGAAGGACAGGTAGAACCAGTTCGCCACGTAGATGTGGGGTTCCTTGCGCTTCCACAGGGTTCCAAGGAAGGCCAGCAGGAAGGCAACCCAGACCACCGTGATCACGATGTCCACATGCCACGGCATCTCGGCATATTCCTTGCCTTGCGATCCGCCAAAGACATAGCTTGCCGCCGCCAGCACGATGATAAGCTGCCAGCCCCAGAACACGAACCAGCCAAGGTTGCCGCCCCACAGCCGCGCGGCGGTGGTGCGCTGCACCACATAGAACGCGGTTGCGATCAGGGCGTTGCCACCAAAGGCAAAGATCACCGCGCTGGTGTGCAGCGGGCGAAGCCGTCCAAAGTTCAGATAGGGTTGCGCCCAATCGAAGTTTAGCGATGGCCAGGCCAACTGCGAGGCCACGACGACCCCGACCAGAAAGCCAACCACGCCCCAAAAGGCAGTGGCAATGACCCCGGCGCGCACGACGCCGTCAAAATATTCGTTGTCCGGCGCGGCCACCTTGACGCTGCCCATCCCGCGCAATGTCACCACGAACACGATGGCGGCAGCGAGCATGATGGTCAGCGCGTTGACAAGATAGGCCTCGTCGCGCGCGTAATTGGCCGCAATCGCGGCCAGCACCGCGATCAGGCCCAGCGCGACCAGTTTCAGATAATCCCACATGTTGCGTCCCTTCGTCTGTCCGGCTCCGACTCGCGCCGCCCCGGATGCTATTCGACATCTTCCCTCTAGGGGGAGTGTAGCCTCACGCGCCTTGATCCAAGTCAACAATTTGCCGCAGGGCAGCAAGCCGCAGCTCGTTTGATCCGCGTCAAGGCAGAGGGTTGGCCGATGGGGCACTGTCGGTGCATCATACCGCAAGCCCGGACGGTCCGGGTCCACCGGAAGGAGCGAAGAATGGCCTGCAAAACCCTGCTTTCCGTCGTGACCCATCAGGAAGACACCGCCTTGTCGATGGCCGCGCTGGACGCCGCCATCGCACTGGCGCGGCGCCAGGACGCGCATCTTGATGTGTTGGCGCTGGGGCTTGACCAGACACAGGTCGGCTATTTCTACGCCGGCGCCAGCGCGATCGTTTATCAGGAGACGCTGGAGCGCGCGCAGTCCGAAGCCGAGACCGTGGAGGCGCATGTGCGCCAAAGGCTGGCGGCCGAAGACATCCGCTGGTCGGTCGACCGCGCGGTGGCGCAGCTGGGCGCGATGGGCGCGCTGATCGCGCAGCGTGCACGCTTTGCCGATATGGTGGTTTTGCCGCGTCCGTATGGTGCGGGCCGTGGCCCCGCAGACGAGGCGGTGATCGAATCCGCACTGTTCGAGGGTCAGGCTGCCGTGATGGTGTTGCCCGATGGCATGGTGTCGCCGCCCGCCTTTGACCGGATCGTGGTCGCGTGGAACCAGTCGCCCGAGGCGCTGTCCGCCATTCGCCGCGCCCTGCCGATGCTGCAGCGCGCAGGCGTTGTGGACATCACCGTCATCGACCCGCCCGCCCATGGCCCGGAACGGTCCGACCCCGGCGGTCTGCTGAGCCAGTGGCTGTCGCGCCACGGGGTCCGCGCCGAGGTGTCAGTCTTGGCACGCACCCTGCCCCGCGTGTCGGACGTGCTGATGCGCCACGTCCGCGACCGCGACGCCGATCTGCTGGTGATGGGCGCCTATGGCCATTCGCGGTTCCGCGAGGCGATTCTGGGCGGCGCGACGCGCGACCTGCTGGAAACCACGCCGGTTCCGGTGTTCATGGCGCACTGACCCCGGCATTGGGGCGGGTGTTGGCGCGGCCGCTACAGCCGCGCCAGCCGTTCGGTCAGCAGCGCATAAAACCCGTCGGCATCGACATTGCCCAGAAACAGCGCATTCGCTGCCCGGCCTGACACGCCCCACCAGTCGGCCACGGTCATGCCGGTGGTGAACCGGCCCTCGGTTTCGATTTCGACATTGATCTCGCGCCCGGCGAACAGCGCGGGCCGCAGCAGCCACGCGATGGTACAAGGGTCGTGCAACGGGGCACCGTCGCTGCCATATTTCGCCATGTCGAACCGTTCAAAGAAGTCGGTCCAGCCTGCGACCGCATCGCCCACGGGGGTGCCCAGCGCGCGGAACGCATCGATTCGCGCCGGAGTGGTCAGCACCTTGTGCGTGACGTCCAGCGGCACCACCACAAGCGGGACGCCGGACCGGAACACGATTTCCGCCGCCTCGGGGTCGACGTAAATGTTGAATTCGGCAGCGGGCGTGATGTTGCCCACCTCGAAATAGGCGCCGCCCATCAGGACGATGCGTTGCACGCGGGAAATGATGTCGGGCGCGCGTTCAAAGGCGGAGGCGATGTTGGTCAGCGGCCCGATGGGCACAAGCGTGACGGTACCCGCCGGTTCGGCCCGCAGCGTGTCGATCAGGAACTCCACCGCATGGGTGGGTTGCAGAGGCATGGTCGGGTCGGGCAGGTCGGCGCCATCAAGCCCGGTCTTGCCGTGCACATGCTCGGCTGTCACCAAAGACCGCCGCATCGGCCCGTCGCATCCGGCGTAGACCGGCACATCCACCCGCCCCGCCAATTCGCACACCACACGCGCATTGCGACTGGTGCGCGCCAACGGCACGTTGCCGGCGACACAGGTGATGCCCAAAACCTCCAGTTCCGGGCTGGCCAGCGCCAGCAGAATCGCGACCGCGTCGTCCTGCCCCGGATCGGTGTCAATGATGATCTTTTGCGGCATCTGGCACTCCGGCTGACATGGGGCGCACCCGCCCCGGTTTCGCCCGCCAGATGAGATCAAGCCGCGCCGAAAGGAAAGGGGTCAGACGAAATCGCCGACCGCATAGCCCTGCAGATAAAGCAGCGCCGTCAGGTCGCCATGGTTGACCCGCAGGTCACACTGCGCCGCGACGGCGGGCTTTGCATGCAGGGCCACACCGGCCCCGGCGCGGTGCAACATCCCCAGATCGTTGGCGCCGTCCCCCACCGCGATAACGTCCGCCGCGGCGATGCCCAACCGCGCGGCAATCTCCTCCAGCGCGTCGACCTTGGCTTGCCGGCCAAGGATGGGTCGCGCCACCTGCCCGGTCAGTCGGCCACCTTCCGCCAGCAGCGTGTTGGCGCGGTGCTCATCAAATCCCAGATGCGCGGCCACAGCGGCGGTGAAGGCTGTAAATCCCCCCGACACCAGCGCGGCATGGCCGCCATGCGCCTTCATGGTCGCAATCAGGTCCCGCCCGCCCGAGGTATAGGAGATGCGCTCGGCCAGCACCTGCGCGATCACCGTTTCCGGCAAACCCGCCAGCAGCCCCACCCGTTCGATCAGCGCCGCCTCGAAATCCAGCTCGCCGTTCATCGCGCGGGCCGTGATGGCAGCCACATGTGCGCCCACTCCGGCCAGATCGGCCAGTTCATCGATGCACTCCTGCCCGATCATCGTGCTGTCCATGTCGGCCAGCAGCATCCGCTTGCGCCGCCCCGCCTCGGGCTGCACGGCCATGTCCACCCCGATACCCTGCAGACCCTGCCAGACCTCCCAGCGGTTCGACGGCACCTCAGGCACGGTGAATTCGGCCGCGATCCCGGGGTTCAGCCAATCCGCCCGGCCGCCACCCCATGCATCGCGCAGCGATTCGACCGTCGCCCGGTCCAGCCCGCCGAAGGCAGGGTTCACGAGCAGCGTGACGACGAACATGAGGCACCTCCGGATGGCAAAAGCCCAGCCCCGATAGACCAGCCCGCGCGCTTTTGCCAGTGGTCAGACCGCGGCGAGTTGGGGCGAGGGCGCTGCGCCGATGCCGCCGGATGTCGGTTTTGTCTGTGAACCGCCGCTTTGGCGCGATTTTCCCGCTTGTGCCGCCGCGCATCCGCCGATATGCCCGGCAGCGGGACACCCTTCCCCAACGAAGGGCGGTTATCTGGAAGGATACCAGACATGACGACGACGACACCGGCCGCGCGCCCGGTCAATCCGCGCTTTTCCTCTGGCCCTTGCGCCAAGGTTCCCGGCTTCTCCCTTGACATGCTTGCAGGTGCGCCGCTCGGCCGGTCGCACCGTGCCGCCCCCGGCAAGGCCAAGCTGAAAGAGGCGATCGACCTCACCCGCGACATCCTCGGCGTGCCCGCCGAATACCGCATCGGCATTGTCCCTGCGTCTGACACCGGCGCGGTCGAAATGGCGATGTGGTCGCTTCTGGGCGCGCGCGGCGTGGAAATGCTGGCGTGGGAAAGCTTTGGTGAAGGCTGGGTGACCGACGTGGTCAAGCAGCTGAAACTGGACGCGACCGTGCGCAAGGCCCCCTATGGCCGCATCGTCGACATGACGGCCGTGGATTATGACAAGGACGTGGTGTTCACCTGGAACGGCACCACCTCGGGCGTCCGCGTCCCCAACGGCGACGCAATTCCGGCCAACCGCGCGGGCCTGACCATCTGCGACGCGACCAGCGCGGCCTTTGCGATGGACCTGCCGTGGGACAAGCTCGATGTCGTCACCTTCTCGTGGCAAAAGGTGCTGGGCGGCGAAGGCGCGCATGGCATGCTGATTTTGTCGCCCCGCGCGGTCGAACGGCTGGAAACCTATACCCCGGCGTGGCCGCTGCCCAAGATCTTCCGCCTCACCTCCAAGGGCAAGATCAGCGAAGGCATCTTTCAGGGCGAAACCATCAACACCCCGTCCATGCTTGCGAACGAGGATTACCTTGTTGCGCTGAAATGGGCGAAATCCATTGGCGGCCTGCCGGCGCTGATCGCCCGCGCCGATGCGAACGCCCGAACCGTGTGGGATTTTGTCGCGGCACATGACTGGGTGGCGAACCTGGCCGAAGACCCGGCCACGGCCTCGACCACCAGCGTCTGTCTCAAGTTCACCGACCCGCGCATCACCGATGGCGAAGCCTTTGCGAAAGCCGTGGCAAAGCGACTGGAGAAAGAGGGCGTGGCGCTGGACGTCGGCGCCTACCGCGATGCCCCGCCCGGCCTGCGCATCTGGTGCGGCTCCACCGTGGAACAGGCCGATGTCGCGGCCTTGATGCCGTGGATCGAATGGGCCTTCGCGGCCGAAATCGCCGCTCTGGCCAAAGCCGCGTAAATCCCCCGCCCCGGGCTTGACCCGGGGCCTGCCCGGACCTGATCGGCAAGTCCCCGAAGGCGATCCGCCGAGGGCTGCACGGTCGCCGATCCGGGCGAAACCCATCCCGCGAGGTCCCGGGTCAGGCCCGGGACGCGATATCCCTTCTGACAACAGGTGCGCCAATGCCCAAGGTCCTCGTTTCCGACGAACTTTCCGAAACCGCCGTCCAGATTTTCCGCGACCGCGGGGTCGAGGTGGACTACCTGCCGAAACTCGGCAAGGACAAGGAAAAGCTGGCCGAGCTCATCGGCCAATATGACGGCCTCGCCATCCGGTCGGCAACCAAGGTCACCGACAAGCTGCTGGCTGCCGCGACGAACCTCAAGGTGGTGGGGCGCGCCGGCATCGGTGTAGACAACGTCGATATCCCGGCCGCATCCAAAAAGGGCGTGATCGTGATGAACACACCCTTTGGCAACTCGGTCACCACGGCCGAACATGCCATCGCCATGATGTTCGCCATCGCCCGCCAGCTGCCCGAGGCAAACGCCTCGACCCATGCCGGAAAGTGGGAAAAGTCGAAGTTCATGGGCGTCGAGGTGTTCAATAAGACGCTGGGCGTGATCGGTGCAGGCAACATCGGCGGCATCGTGTGCGACCGGGCCGTGGGCCTGCGGATGAAGGTGATCGCCTATGATCCTTTCCTGTCGGAAGAACGCGCCAAGGCGCTTGGCGTGACCAAGGTGGAACTTGACGACCTGCTCGCGCGCGCCGATTTCATCACCCTGCACGTGCCGCTGACCGACAAGACCCGCAACATCCTCAACCGGGACAATCTGGCCAAGACCAAGAAAGGCGTGCGCATCATCAACTGTGCCCGCGGCGGCCTGATCGACGAGGCCGCGTTGAAAGACGCGCTCGACAGCGGCCATGTCGCCGGGGCGGCCCTCGATGTGTTCGAGGTGGAACCCGCCACCGCGAATCCGCTCTTTGGCCACCCCAATGTGGTCTGCACGCCGCATCTGGGCGCTTCGACCACCGAGGCCCAGGAAAACGTCGCCTTGCAGGTCGCAGAACAGATGTCGGATTACCTGCTGACCGGCGCCGTGCAGAACGCGTTGAACATGCCCAACGTCACTGCCGAGGAAGCAGCCGTCATGGGCCCGTGGATCAAGCTTGCCAGCCATCTGGGCAGCTTCATCGGCCAGATGACGGACGAGCCGATCCGCGCGATCAACATCCTTTATGATGGCCGCGTAGCGGACATGAACATCGCGGCGCTCAACCAGTCGGTGATCGCGGGCGTGCTGAAGGCGCAAAACCCCGACGTGAACCTCGTCTCCGCCCCGGTGGTCGCGAAGGACAAGGGCATCCAGATCTCGACCACCCGGCAGGACAAATCGGGCGCCTTTGATGCCTATATCAAGGTCACCATGGTCACCGACAAGCGCGAACGCTCCGTCGCTGGCACCTGCTTCTCCGATGGCAAGCCGCGGTTCATCCAGATCAAGGGCATCAACATCGATGCCGAAGTGGGTGAACACATGCTCTACACCACCAACGACGACGTGCCGGGCATCATCGGCCTGCTTGGCATGACAATGGGAAAGAATGGCGTGAACATCGCCAACTTCACACTGGGCCGCTCGGGCGTGGGGCAAGACGCGATCGCGCTGCTGTACCTTGATCAGGCGATAGATCCCAAGGTCGTCGACACGCTCACCTCCACCGGCATGTTCCAGCAGGTCAAACCGCTGCGCTTCGAAGCGGCCTGACGCAGCGGGGGCAAGCGGCCCTTGCCCCTTCGCGCCGATCCAAATATCCCACAGGGGGTCCGGGGGACGTGAAGTCCCCCGGCCTTTTCGCAATAAAAGGCCCGGATCATGCGCACCTACGCCATCGGCGACATTCACGGCCACCTTGATCTGCTGCGTGCGGCCCATGCCCGGATCCGCGCAGACCGCGCGGTGACGGGCGACCATGCGGCGCCGGTGATCCATGTCGGCGATCTGGTGGATCGCGGGCCGGACAGCCCCGGCGTGATCGACTTCTTGCGCGCAGGTATCGCGGCGGGCGAGCCTTGGGTGGTGCTCAAGGGCAACCACGACCGGATGTTCACGCTGTTTCTCAAGACCCCCCCGCAGCGCGACCCGAAACTGCGCGCGGATCTCGGCTGGCTGCATCCGCGGCTTGGCGGCGGACCGACGCTGGCGGGCTATGGAATCCATGCTCCGACCGACCGACCGGAGGCCGCAGTCCACCGCGATGCCTTGGTTGCCGTGCCGCAAGCGCATCGCGACTTTCTCGAGAGCCTGCCGCTGATGCACCGGCGGGGCGACGTGGTGTTCGTCCATGCCGGCATCCGCCCCGGCGTTGCGCTGGAGGAGCAGACCGAAGACGACCTGATCTGGATCCGCCACGATTTTCTGGATGATGCGCGCGATCATGGCGTGCTGGTGGTGCATGGCCACACTGCCGTTGAACGCGCCACGCATCACGGCAACCGGCTGAACATCGACAGCTCAGCCGCCTATGGCGGCCCGGTCAGCGCGGTGGTGATCGAAGGGCGCTCAGCATGGTTGCTTGGCCCTGACGGGCGCGAGGCGTTGTTGCCCTGAGCGGATCAGCGGGGGTCAGCCCCCCGCACCCCCGCCCAAGGGGGCTGTCTGCCCCCTTGGGAAACCCCCGAGGATATTTGTATCAAAGCGAAGCGGCGGCGTGCTGCCGCGCTTACATGCACGCGTCGAACAGCGCGCGCGTGTTGGCTTCGGTCATTTCGACCGGGTTGCCGCCGCAAGACGGGTCTTCCAGCGCCATGCCGGTCAGCATGTCGAGGTCCGCTGCCTTCACGCCCAGCGCCGTCAGGTTGGCCGGGATCGCCAACTCGGCCCGCAGGTCCATGACGCGGGCGCGGAAGCCGTCGAACCCGCCCGCGATGCCCAGATACGCTGCAGCGGACGTGATGACCCCTTCGATGGCCGGGCGGTTGAAATCCAGCACCATCGGCATGACCACGGCGTTCGTGGTCCCGTGATGGGTGTTGTAGACCGCGCCAATAGGGTGGCTGAGGGAATGGATGGCACCCAGCCCCTTCTGGAATGCCACCGCCCCCATCGCCGCTGCCGACATCATGTGACCGCGTGCCATCAGGTCGTTCGGGTCGGCATAGACCTTGGGCAGGTTTTCGAACACCAGCCGCATGCCTTCCAGCGCGATCCCCTGCCCCATCGGATGATAATGCGGCGAACAATAGGCCTCGAGGCAGTGGGCCAGCGCGTCCATGCCCGTGCCTGCGGTGATGAAGCGCGGCATGCCGACGGTCAGCGCAGGATCGCAGATCACCACCCGCGCCATAAGGTCGGGGTGCCAGATGATCTTCTTGCGGTGGGTGACCGAATTCGTGAGCACGCCAGCGCGCCCGACCTCGGAGCCGGTGCCTGCGGTGGTGGGCACGGCGATGGTCGGCATGATCTTGGAACGATCCGCGCGGGTCCACCAGTCGCCGATGTCTTCAAGTTCCCACACTTCCAGCCCGGCGGGCTGATGCGCCATGAGTGCGATCATCTTGGCAAGGTCGAGCGCCGAACCGCCGCCGAAGCCGACGATCCCGTCATGCCCTCCCGCCAGAAACGCGGCGATGCCAGCGGCAAGGTTGCGTTCGGTCGGGTTGGCATCCACCTCGGAAAACACTGCGCGGCCAAGCCCCGCCTCTGCCAGCCCGTCCAGCGCCGCCGCCGTAATCGGCAGGCTCGCCAGCGCCTTGTCGGTCACCAGCAGCGGGCGCAGGATGCCGCTCGCCTTGCAATGTTCGGCCAGTTCGGCCACGCGGCCGACACCGAACTTCATCGCAGTCGGGTAGGACCAGTTGCGGTTGGGAACACCGTGCGTCATGTCAGACCTTTTTCAGATGATAGGATTTCGGCCGCGTCACCGACAACAGCCCGAGATATGAGAGCGAATTGCCGCGCCCGGTGTCCTTGCACCCGGTCCAGCACAACGCGGGGTCCAGATAGTCGGCGCGGTTCATGAACACCGTTCCGGTCTCGATCTGCGCGCCGATCTGCGCGGCAGTGTCGTAATCGTTGGTCCAGATGCTGGCGGTCAGGCCGTAGGGGCTATCGTTCATCAGCGCAATGGCTTCGGCATCGTCCTTGACCGGCATGATGCCGACCACCGGACCAAAGGATTCCTCGGTCATCACGCGCATGGAATGATCCACGTTCACCAGCACTTGCGGCGCAAGATAGGCACCGCCGTCGTCGGCGAAGCGTGTGGTGTCGATCAGCGGGCGCGCGCCCGACGCCACGGCTTCGGCGATCTGGTCGCGCACGACGCGGGCGAAGCGCACATTGGCCATCGGGCCAAGGGTGGTCGCCGCATCGAACGGGTTGCCCAGCACGAGGCTGTTGGCCCAGGCCACAGCCTTTTCGACAAAGGCATCATAAAGGCTGTGATGCACATAAATCCGCTCGATCCCGCAGCAGCACTGGCCGGCGTTGTACATCGCGCCGTCCATCAGCGTATCGACCGCCGCCTCAAGGTTGGCATCGGCGCGCACATAGCCGGGGTCCTTGCCGCCCAGTTCCAGCCCAAGCGGGGTGAAGGTGCCCGCCGCGGCGCGTTCCATCGCCTGCCCACCCGCGACCGACCCGGTGAAGTTGACGAAGTTGAAGGCGCGGGCCTTGATCAGCCCTTCGGTGGTGGCGTGGTCCAGCACGACGTTCTGGAACACATCTTCGGGCACGCCTGCTGCATGGAACGCCTGCGCCAGACGTTCTCCCACCAGCAGGGTCTGGCTGGCATGTTT
>JAUXPG010000349.1 GCA_030683915.1 Gemmobacter sp. | reverse complement strand
TTGGCTTTCGGATCATGCGCCACGCGCACACCAAGGCTCAGCGCATCGGTGGGCGCATAGCCCAGATTCACAATGACCTCACCACAGCAGTCCACGCGCGGGTTCTGATAGAAATAGCGCGCATAGCCAACGTCATAGCTGAACTTGCCGACTTCGTTGCGGTATCCGAAATACAGATCGATTTCCGACGACGACCCGACAATCGACTTGGCGGTGTTCGACAGCCACGCGCCGAAATAGAAGCCGTTCACTTCGCCTTCCACCCAAGGCTGGAACGCAGCGCCCGTGGTCTGCGCGATGCCGTTCGCCATATAGCGCGAGGTCAGCGTGGCACCGGCCGAGAACGAAAGGCCTTCGGCGGCGGCAAAAGTCGGCGCGCCAAGGGCAGCGACGAGGGCGGTGGAGGCGAGGAACTTGCGCATGTCTGTGCACCTATCAGGGTAAGTTGTGGCCCCGACCCAACCACGCCCCGCGGATGGCGAACAGGGGCCGACGCCGCAATTCACCTCCCTGATGCAACGACGCCACAGCTTGCTGCGCCACTGATACGCCGCGATGCAGCATACTTCGCCAATGCCCGAAAATCGGGCGGTTCCTGTCTGGCAAGGGCGGCGCGCCCGCCGCCCCTCACCGGGGAATCAGCGCCCAAAGATCAAGGTCCAGCAGGACCTGCGGCAGATACCTGCCATCCGCCCCCCTCAGCGCGAAGGGCGCGGCCCCCTGCTTCACCGCCACCAGCCGCAACCGGATCGCACCCACGCCCGGCGCGGGTGTCTCGGCCTTGTCCAGCACCTCGGACCACGCCCGCACGGTATCCCCGGCAAAGCACGGGTTCGCGTGCGCGCCCGCGTTCAACGCCACCAGCATCTGCGCGTTTGCCAACCCGTTGAACGACAGCGCGCGTGCCAGCGAAATCACATGCCCGCCATAGATCAGCCGCCGCCCATCCTCGCGGAAGGTCGCGTCGAAATGCACCTTGGCGGTATTTTGCCACAAGCGGGTGGCCAGCATATGCTCGGCCTCCTCGATGGTCACCCCATCGACGTGGTCGATCTTCTCGCCGACCTCGTAATCGCCCCAGCGGTGCCGTTCGCCGGCCAGCGCGAAGTCATAGCGCGAAAAGTCCAGCCCCGGCGGCACGATCAGGTCGTCCGCCGCCACCACCTTGCGCAACTCCGGCACCACCGGATCTGGCGCGGGCGCATCCAGCCGGTTCTTGCGCACCATCACCCAGCGCACATATTCCAGCACCACCGCGCCATGCTGGTTCAGCCCGCGCGTGCGCACATAGACATTGCCCGAGGTGCCGTTTGAATTTTCCTTCACCCCGATCACAACCGATTCCGACCGCAAGGTATCGCCCGGCCAGACCGGAGCCATCCAGCGCCCTTCGGCATAGCCAAGGTTCGCCACCGCGTTCAGGCTGACATCCGGCACCGTCTTGCCGAACACGGTATGAAAGGTCACCAGATCGTCCAGCGGGCTTTGCGGCAACCCGCAGGACCGGGCAAACGCATCGGACGATTGCATCGCATGCCGCGCCGGGTAAAGGGCATGGTAAAGCGCGCGCTCGCCCCCCGATACCGTGCGCGGCACGGCGTGGCGGATCGTGTCTCCGACCCGGTAATCCTCGAAAAACCGCCCCGGATTGGTTTTCATGCCAGTCGCCTCTTCGCTTCGATCCAACTATCCCGGGGGGAGTCGGGCCCCCGAACGGGGGCCCGGCGGGGGGCAGCGCCCCCCTTCTGCCCTATTGCTCGCCCAGCTTGGTTTCGGGCGTATAGGTTCCGGGCGCGTCCTTCACCACCGCCTGCGCGCACCGCATCACGCCCCGCGCAGCGTCAAAGGCATAGGCCGGGCTGCCGTGCAGGGCCCACCCCTTGTTCAGCGCCAACGTCACCTTGTGGCAGAACGCCGAGGTGTCATCCTCGGTCAACAGACGATAAAGTTTCATTGCGTCACCCATAGGGCCAGTATCCCAGCCAGTTGTGGACCCAGGCCACCGCGCCGAACACCACCACGGTGCCCACCACGGCAATCGCTTCGGCCTTCACCCCGCCCCAGGCACGCTTTGCCGGCCGCACACCCGCGCGCTTGAGCACGATCACCGACACCACCGCCCAGGCCAGCAGCCCGCCAAACAGCACCACGCTGGCCAGATCGCCGTTCACCAGCAAATGCGCCACCGCCCAGGTCTTGAACCCGGTCAGTTGCGGATTGGGCATCGCCACCGCCGCCCGCGCCTTCACCCCGTCCGCCACGAACAGATAGATCGCCAATACCATCAACAGGTTGTTCAGATGCGTCAGGAACGCAGGCGGCGACCACACCACCAGAACCTCGGCGCCGCGATACCCCACCACCATCAGCACCACCGACACCAGCAGCAGCACCGCCACGAGCCCCTTGCCACGGTCGCCCAGGGCCGACCGCGCATCGGGCGCCACCCGCTTGAACAGATGCGCCCCCCACCAGAGCGCCACACCAAGGATCAGGAGGGTGAAATACATGACGAACCTTTCGCGTTGGGCGGCAGGGGTCAGCCCGCCATGGCGGCAATCGCCGCCGCCTTGGCCAGCGTTGCCTGTGCGGTGACGATATGCAGGTTTTCCACGATCTTGCCATCCACAACCGCAACACCCTGCCCCGCCGCCTGCGCCGCATCAAAGGCGGCGATCTGGCGGCGCGCAAGGTCGATTTCGGCCTCGGACGGCGCGAACACCTCATTCGCCACCGCAAGCTGGTCGGGGTGGATCAGCGTCTTGCCATCAAACCCCATGTCGCGGCCCTGCATGCATTCCGCCCGCAGGCCCTCAACATCCTTGAAGGCATTGTAAACGCCATCGACAATGGTCACGCCATGCGCCCGCGCCGCCAACAGGCACAGCCCCAGCCCGGTCATCATCGGCAGCCGATCGGCCCGGAACCGCGTGCCAAGGTCCTTGGCCAGATCATTGGTGCCCATCACCATGCCCTTGAGCCGCGGGTGCGCGGCAATTTCGGCCGCGTTCAGCATGCCAAGCGGTGTCTCCATCATCGCCCAAAGGTCCGCGCCGGGGATCAGGTCAGCCACGGCCTGCACATCCGCCGCGCTGTTCACCTTGGGGATCAGCACCGCCTCCAGCGGCACACCGACCATCGCCGCCACGTCGTCGCGGCCCCAGGCCGTGTCGAGCCCGTTGATCCGCACGATCCGGGCGCGCCCGCCAAAATCCGTGCCGCGCAGCGTCTGCGCCAGCAGGTCGCGGGCGCGCGGCTTTTCCTCAACCGCGACAGCGTCTTCCAGATCAAAGATGATGGCATCCGCCGGCAGGCCCGTCGCCTTGTCCAGCGCCCGCTCCTTCGAGCCGGGAATATACAGCACCGATCGCCAGGGCCGCGCGTTCCGATCCATGATTCTTCCCTCGCAATTTTGTTGCGCCAAAGATCACGCCTGCGACCGAATAGGCAAGCCCGATTTCGCTGCAACGCGGCACCACCCCGCGGTTACTCAGCCCCGGCGCACGGCGCGTTAACCGCATCTTGGCACCTTGGGCGCAGGATTTTCCCATGCGCCACCCGGTCGGCGCCCGACACCCCGAAACCTGCGGCCGTGCCGCCAGGCCGCCCCCGGCCCGGTCGCTGCCGCCTGCCCGAAAGGCCAACCGATGGACCGTCTGTTCGCACTTTCGCTCGGCTTTGCCGGGCTCGTCCTTGCCACCCACGCCAGCCACGGCCAAGCCATGCCCAGCCAGTGCGGCCCGCGCGCCGATGTGCTGGCGGTGCTGGGCGACAGGTTTTCCGAAACCCGGCGCGGCATGGGTCTGGCAGGGCCGGGGTCGGTGGTCGAACTCTTTGCGTCTTCCACCACCGGCAGTTGGACGGTCACCGTCACCCTGCCCGACGGGCGCACCTGTCTGCTTGTGTCCGGCCAAGGGTGGGAACCCGCCCCGCTGGACCTGCCGGCCAAGGGCAGCCCGGCCTGATACGCGGCGCAGCCGCACCCCGCACCAGGCCACCGCCGCGCGGGTCAGCCGCTCCGGGCTGTGCCCCACTTAGAAATGCAGGGCGCGGCCATAGGCATCGAGCACCGATTCGTGCATCATCTCCGACAGGGTCGGGTGCGGGAACACCGTCTCCATCAATTCGGCCTCGGTGGTTTCCAGCGTGCGGCCAATGACATAGCCCTGGATCAGCTCGGTCACCTCCGCCCCCACCATATGCGCGCCCAGCAACTCGCCGGTCTTTGCGTCGAACACGGTTTTCACCAGCCCCTCGGGTTCGCCCAGCGCAATCGCCTTGCCGTTGCCGATGAAGGGGAAGCGGCCCACACGCACCTCGTGGCCTGCCGCCTTGGCCTTTTCCTCGGTCAGACCGACAGAGGCCACCTGCGGGTGGCAATAGGTGCAACCGGCAATCGAATTCGGCTTGATGGCATGCGGGTGCCCGCCCGCCACCAGTTCGGCCACCATCACGCCCTCGTGGCTGGCCTTGTGCGCCAACCACGGCGCGCCCGCGATGTCGCCGATGGCATAAAGCCCCTTGACCCCGGTGCGGCAGAATTCGTCCGTCACCACATGGGTCCGGTCGACCTTGACGCGCAGCGCCTCCAGCCCCAGCCCTTCGACGTTGCCGACGATGCCGACAGCGGAAATCACCGTGTCATAACGGCGGGTTTCCAGCTTGCCGCCCTGTTCGATATGCGCCGTCACCCCCGTGGCGTCGCGATCCAGCTTCTTGACCGTGGCCTTTTCCAGAATGGTCATGCCCTGCTTGACGAACTGCTTTTTCGCAAAGGCCGCGATTTCGGCATCTTCCACCGGCAGGATGCGGTCCATCACTTCGACAACGGTCGTCTTGGCGCCCAGGGTATTGTAGAAGCTGGCGAATTCGATACCGATCGCGCCCGACCCGATCACCAGCAGATCTTTCGGCATCCGCTTGGGCACCAGCGCGTGCTTGTAGGTCCAGACCCGGTCGCCATCCGCCTCCAGCCCCGGCAGCTCGCGCGCCCGCGCCCCGGTGGCCAGCACGATGGCGGGGGCGGTCAAGTCCTCCACGCCCTTGTCGGTCTTGACGCTGACCATCCCCGGCGCCGGCAGCGTCGCGTTGCCCATCACCACGGTGACCTTGTTCTTTTTCATCAGATGGCCAATGCCGCCCGACAGTTGCTTCGCCACCCCGCGCGACCGCGCCACAACGGCATCGAGATCATAGCCGATGTTGTCGGCCTTGAGCCCGAATTCCTTGGCACGGTGCATCAGGTGGAACACCTCGGAGCTGCGCAGCAGCGCCTTGGTCGGGATGCAGCCCCAGTTCAGGCAGATGCCGCCCAGATGCTCGCGCTCCACGATGGCCACCGACAGGCCTAGCTGTGCACCCCGGATCGCGGCCACATAGCCACCGGGGCCAGCCCCGATCACGATCATGTCGAAAGTTCTGGCGGCCATGGTTTCCTCCCTGTGGCAAAGTGGTTTACCATTAAACTAATCAACGGAACCGAGCAATTGCAGCAATGCCACACCGCCATGCATTCCGTGCATGGCTGCGCATCATTCGGCAGATTTCAGCGACTCGACCACCGCCGCATAGCCGCCGCCCTCCAGAAACGCGGCCTCCTCGGCACTGGTTTCCCGGCCCAAGGCCGCATTCCGGTAAGGAAAACGCCCGAATCGACGGATGATTTCGGCATGCGCGCGGGCGTGCAGCGCGTTTGACGCGCCTGTTTCGGGCATTCGTTCAACGATCAAACCAATGCAGTCCTCTTGGTCCTGCATCGCCTCGGAATGCATCAGCGGCAGGTAAAAGAACTGCCGCTCGGGCTCCGGCGCCGCCATGTCCCACCCTTCGGCGATGGCGCGGCGGGCCGCTGCCAGCGCCTGTGCATCGGTGGCAAAGGCGCGCGCCGTGCCGCGCCACATGTTGCGCGGAAACTGGTCAGTCACGACAAGGAACGCAAGCGCCCCTGCAGGCCCGTCCACCCAGTGATCCAGCCCGCCATCGGCTGCCGCCTGCCAGACATCCGCAAACCTGTCGCGGATTTCGGCATCCAGTTCGTCACCGGCGGCATACCAGCCGTCCGGGCCAAGCTCGCCCAGCCAGTAGTCCAGCACTTCGACCGGATCGCTCATGCCCACCCTCCCTGTTGACAGCCAGAGTGGCAGGTTCCGCGCCGCCGCGCAATCTTAGCGCGTGGGCGGGTCGGCTGGCCTGTCCAGCACCGCCTCGACCGCCAGCGCCGAAGCATTGGGCGTGATCGGCGCAAAGCCCGGCGCGCCGCGCGGGCTGACCCGCCGCGTCATGCGCCACAGCCCGTAAACCCCCAGCGCCCCCAGCAGCAGTGCAATGAACAGGAAGAACCCGCGCGGCCCGATGGTTTCCATCATCCAGCCCGTCACCAGCGGCCCGGCAATCGCGCCCAACCCGTTCAAAAACAGCAACCCTGCCGAGGCCCCGGCCATTTCCTCCTTGCGAAGGAAGTCGTTGGTATGGGCAATCAGCAAGGAATACAGCGGGTTCACGATGCCGCCCAGCGCCAGCGACAGCGCCACGAGCAGCACAAAGCCCGCATCGACCGCCGCCGCCAGAAACATCGCCGCCGCCCCGGTGAACGACAGCATCAGGATCACCGTGCGCCGGTCCATCCGGTCCGACACCCAGCCGATCGGGTATTGCAGCACAAGACCGCCCACATACATCGCCGCGATGAAGATGGAGATCTGCTGCACCGTCAGCCCCTCCATCATCCCCCAGACCGAGGCCATGCCGAACATCGCCGAATAGATGCCCCCCGTCATCAGCATCCCCGCGCAGCCCAGCGGCGAGACCTGAAACAGCCGCCGGAACCCAAGCCTGCGCGTGGTGTCGAACACCGGCGCCGGGGTCGCGGCCAGCAGGATCGGGGTAAACGCCAGACTGACCAGAACCGACGGGATGATGAACAGCAGATACCCCGACGGGTCCGCCGCATTCAGCAACGCCTGCGACGCGATGATGCCGATCATCTGCACGATCATATAGGCCGACAGCGCCTGCCCGCGCGTTTCGTTGCTCGACGCGTTGTTCAGCCAGCTTTCCGCCGTGACATAGACGCCCGAAAAACAGAATCCCACCACCACGCGCAACACGGTCCACGCTGCGACATCGGGGATCACGGGATAAAGCACCAGCACCGCCGAAATCAGCGACCCGAGAGCCGCGAACACCCGCACATGCCCGACCCGGCGGATCATCACCGGCGCCAGCCGCGACCCGCCAAGGAATCCAACGAAATACGCCGACATCACGAATGACATCTCGTAGGTGGAAAAACCTTCCAGCGCGCCGCGGATGCCAAGGATCGAGGCCTGCACGCCATTGCCGACCATCAGCAGCATCACGCCCATCAGCAGCGGCCAGGTCGTGCCCAAAACCTTCAGCATGGTGTCTCCTGCCCGCGCGATGGCGGCGATAACGGGGTGTCGGTGGCGCCCTTGCCCGGCTGGGGGCAAGGGGGACGGGGCTTTTGCCCCGATATACCGTCCGCGGTGCCGCGCTGTCCGTCACAACCGCGACAGGTCACGCCTGAAACCCGGCACCGGGCGCCGGTCAGCGCGGCAGCAACAGCGACGCGTCCCCATAGCTGAAGAAGCGATAGCGCGCGGCGACGGCATGGGCGTAAATCCGGTCGATCCGGTCCTTGCCCATCAGCGCCGACACCAGCATCAACAGCGTGGATTTCGGCAGGTGGAAGTTGGTCATCAATCCGTCGGCCACCCGGAACCGGAAACCGGGATAGATGAAAATGTCGGTTTCCCCCACCCAAGGCGCCAGCCCGTCGTCGGTCGCGGCACTTTCCAGCAGCCGCAGCGCGGTGGTGCCCACCGGAATCACGCGGCCCCCGGCGGCACGGGTGGCGTTGATCTCGGTCGCCGCCTGCGCCGTCACCTCGCCCCATTCGGCATGCATGCGGTGGGTCGTCACGTCCTGCACCTTGACCGGCAGAAAGGTGCCCGCCCCCACATGCAGCGTCACCTCGGTAAAGGCCACGCCGCGCGCACGCAGCGCCTCCAGCAGGGCGGCATCGAAATGCAGCGATGCGGTGGGCGCCGCCACCGCCCCGGCATGGCGGGCAAAGACGGTCTGGTAATCGTCCTTGTCCTGCGCGTCGGGCGCGCGTTTGGCCGCGATGTAGGGCGGCAACGGCATCGCACCGGCCGCCGCCAGCGCGGCGTCGAAATCATCGCCGGTCAGGCTGAACGCCAGCACGACATCCTCCGCCCCCTTCTGCGCCACCACGGCGGAAAGGTCGGGCGAAAACACCACCCGTTCGCCCACCGCGAGCTTGCGCAAGGGCTTGGCCATCGCCCGCCAGCCACCGCCTGCCTGTGGCTCCAGCAGCGTGACCTCGATCCTGGCCTCCACCGGGCCTTGGGCGCTGTCGCGCAGGCGGCGCCCGGTCAGCCGCGCCGGAATGACGCGGGTGTTGTTGAGCACCAGCCGGTCGCCGGGGCGCAGGATATCGGGCAGGTCGAACACATGGCGGTCGGCAATGCCATCCCCCTGCGCCAGCAGCAGGCGCGCGGAGGACCGGGGCCGGGCCGGGCGCGTGGCGATCAGATCTTCGGGCAGGTGAAAGTCGAAGTCGTCCAGTTTCATGGAGTGTCCAGCGTTGCCGCCGGGCGGCGCAACAGGTCCCGAAAGAACCCGGGCGCCAGCACCGACAGGGGGTTGACGGTCACGCGCGGATCGGCGGCCTTGCCGCGCACGCGATAGGTAAAGCCGACAAGGCCTTCACCGGGCCTTGTCAGCACGGACCCGATGCCATTGATCAGGTAAAACGGCGAAATGACGCCGCGCAGGTCCAGCCGGTCTTCGGTGGTGTGATAAAGCCCTTCCAGCGACACCCCGAACGATGCGCCGACCGCGCGCCCGGAGGTGAGTTCCATCGCATCCGGGGTCAGCCGGAAACGTCCCTTGGCCTCGGCAAACACAAGGCCCTGCGTCGCAAGCTGGTCAATCAGCCCGACAATGCTGACGGCGTTCAGCAACTCCGCCAGCACCGGCATGTTGCGCACGCGAAAGCCGGTCATGTCGATGGTGCCTTCGTAATGCCCGCGCCGCCCGGTGGGCATGATGGCAAGGTCCATCACCCCGCCCGACGCCTTGGCAAACAGCCCCGCAGCCCCCAGCGCCGCGCCACCATCCTCGGCCCGCACCCGGAACGAGGTGCCGCGCGGACCGGGCAGCATCTGGCCCGTCACCGGCACCTCACCGTTCAGCCGCGCCTTGAACGCCCCTTCCAACCCCTGCCGCGCGGGCCTGAGCGTGCCCTGCACCGCCGTCAGGGCGATACCGCCGGTGACCTGCACCTTGTCCAGCGCGACGGCAATGGCCGCGCCGCCCGACAGGCTGCCCCGGTCAGGGGCCGGCGCGCCGCCATCCGGCAGGCGGCGCAGATCGGCGCTGCCGCCGGTCAGGCGCACCCGCACCGGGCGGCCCGGACCCTGCCCGCTGATGTCGGCCTTGGCCTTCAGCCACTGGCCAAGTTCCAGCCGCGACAGGCTCAGCCGGTCCAGCGCGCCCGCGCCGTCCAGCGTCAACCGGCCCTCGGCGGCCAGCCCCGGCCCTTCCAGCACCACGCGGTCCAACCGGACAGGGGCGGCCAGCGTGCCCTCCACCTCCAGCCGTCCGCGCGCCGCGGCCGGTTTGGCCCAGCCCAGATCGGCGATCCGGACCGCCACCCCGCCCAGATCGGATTTGAGCGTGACACCGGGCGGAGCACCTTTGGGCAAGGTCACGGCGAACGCGCCGCGCCCGGTGCCCGACAGCACGTCCTTGCCCAGCCCGGCCAGAAATTCCGCTGCAAACCCTTCGTCCAGCGCCACCGTTCCGGCCACCCGGCTGCCGCCCCCCTGCCCGGGCCCCAGCGGCAACACCCATGCCGCATCAAACGCCGCCTGCCCCAGCCGCCCCGCCCCGGTCAGCGTGATGTCAGCGGGGGTCGCGCGCAGATCCAAACGGT
>JAUXPG010000265.1 GCA_030683915.1 Gemmobacter sp. | reverse complement strand
GAATTGTAATTTTATGTCCCTTGAGTTTCCGCTTGTGGCGTTTTCGCCGCAACTGCATCCAAAACTTGCTGCACCGGCGCAGCTTGAAACGCCAAGAGCCGCGCATCGGCCACGCGAAGAAGCCCGCCATCGCGCCGGATCATTCCGCGCGCCAGAAGCGGTGCCAGCGCGGGGGCGACCCAGTCGGCCTCCGCGTCGGGCAGCGCCAGCACCGCGCCCGCAGCCTGCAACGTGGCAACCAATCCGGCCACCCGCGCGGGCAACTCGGCTTCGGCCCCGCCATCCTGCACCGCCGCCGCGACCAGCGGCACCGGCAGCACCGGCACGACGGCGCGCACCCCGGCCATCAGCTGCGCGCCCAACACCTCGGGCGCAAGGTCCGGGTCGGACACCAGCAACGGCGCCAGCGGCACCGGGGCGCCAAAGCTGACGGCGGCCTGCCCGAACCCGCTCCAGCGGCCCCACAGGCGGCGCCACAGCATCCGCGCCACATGCAGCATGATCAGCGACAACCGTGTCTTGAACCGCCGCACCCCGGCGGCATCGGCGCCGACAAGGATCTGATCCTCCAGCACGCGGTCATATCCCAGCCCGACCGGCACGAACACCACCGGGCGCCCGCCCTTTTTTGCCTCGGCAAGGATGTAGGACAACAGGCCAAGCCGCGCCTCGCCCACCCGGCCCGACAGGCTTAGCCCGCCTTCGGGGAAAATCGCCTGCGCCACCCCTTCGGCGGTGGCGGTCTGGACATAGCGTTCCAGCACCTTGCGATAGAGCGGATTGGGCGTCCTGCGGCGGATGAAATAGGCCCCCATCGCCCGGATCAGCCACGACAGCGGCCAGACACGCGCCCATTCCCCCACCGCATAGCTGAGCGTCAGCCGGGTCGAGGCGAGCCATGTCACCAGCACGTAATCCATGTTGGAGCGATGGTTGATCACAAAAATCACCGTCGCTTGCGGGTCCACCGACGCCAGATCCGCCTCGCCCTGCGCGCGCACCTGCACCTTGTAAAGCAGCCGTGACATCCAGCGCGCCACGCGCACCGAGAACCCGAAATAGACCGACGCGGAAAACCCCGGCACGATTTCGCGCGCGTAGCGGCGCGCAAGGTCAAATGCCACGGCGCGCGGCACGCCCGTGTCGCGCGCATGTGCCAGCACGGCGTCCAGCACTTGCGGATCATAGGTGATCTGCTGGATGCGGTCGTGCCGTTCCAGCAGCTTGAAGGGCTCCACCGGGCGGGCCAACCGGGTGTTCAGTTGCGCGACCACCCGTTCCATCCGGCGGCGAAAGAACCAGCGCACCGAGGGGAACAGGAAATGCGAGGCAAAGGTCACCCCGGCAAAGCCAAGGATCAGGACCAGCAACCAGACGGGAATTTCAACCGTGCCAAGCATGGCGGCAACACTGACAGGAACCGCCCCGTCCGTCCACCGGATCGCGCGCCAAATGTCAGTTCAGCCGGCGGACCAGTTGGCCCGCCGCGCGGCCGATGTCGGCGGGGGACCGGCCCGCATCGACCAGCACATGTGCGCTCGACTGCCGTTCGAACACCGCGACCGCCGCGCCGCGATGGTCAAACGCCAGCGGCGGGGCATCGGGGCCCAGGTCGGCCCCGGCCAGACTGAACATCGCGAATTCGCCCAGCCCCGGCGCAACAATCTGCACCAGCAGTGCGGGGCGGTCAGGCGTGGCAACCACCTGCACGCCTTGCACCTGCCAGTCCGCCGGCAGAGGGGGCAGCGCAACGCCCACGACCTTCGCCGCCCGCTTCAGGTCGCCTGCGCCCATCATGCCGGGCAGGACCAGCGCGCGTGCGATGTCCGCGGCCTGCCGGGCATCCATCGCCACTTCGGCCAGCGGAGCCAGCCGGGCGGTTTCGGCGGGGAGCGCGGGGCGCTGCAACAGCATGTGGCCGCCCCAACCCAGCACGAAACAGGCCGCCGCCGCCACAAAGGGCCGCATCCGGCGCAGGCGCAGGCGGCGGTCCATCGCGCCCGAAAGCCGCCCGGCGGCGCGGGTCACCGCATCGGGCCGGGCTGGCAAGGGCGCCAGCGCCGCGCGCAGCAGTTCCGTTTGCGCTTGCACGGCCAGCGCCTCGGCCCCGGCCCCGGGGTCAGTGGCCAGATACGCGGCAACCGCCCGCCGCCGCGCCACAGGCAGGGTGCCGCACAGGAAATCCTCGACTTCGGCCGGGGTCGGGTTTTCAGGATCAAGGGTCATGGTTGGTCTCCGACAACGCGCAGGCGGGCGCGCGGCACCCCGCCGTCTTCGAACCGGCGCAGGGCGGCGCGCGCCCGGCCCACGCGTGACATCACTGTGCCCGCAGGCACGCCCAGCACCAGCGCTGCCTTGGCCACGGCCATGCCTTCGATGGCCACCAGATGCAGCGCCTCGCGCTGCTCAGCCGGCAGGTCCAGCACAGCAGCGCGCACCTGCGCCAGCCGGACGGCATCTTCGCCCTGCGGCAGCGCGACCGTGGGCGCCAATCCGGCCCAAGCTCCGTCCCGTGCCTGCGCCGCCATCCTCGCGCGGGTATGATCGACGAAATGGTTGTGCAGAATCGACATCAGCCAGACCCGCAGGTTCCCGTCCTCGCGCCACTGGTCCAGCCGCTCCACCGCCCGCAGCAGCGCACCTTGCACCACATCATCGGCATCCGCCCCGTCGCGCGTCAGCACGCGGGCATAGCGGCGCAAGCTGTCCAGATGCGCCGCCACATCGAACCGGCGACTCATGGCGCGCAAGCTGCGGTCAACCGGCGGCTCCTTCCTTGGGCTGTGGCACGGCGGCACGATAGTCGGTTCCCGCCTCGCCGACAAACTTGGCGTTCGCCTCCCTGATGCGCGCCGCCGCCTCGTCATATAGGAACGGCAGGAAGGCATAGCGCCGCCCGCGCGTCACGCGGCTGACCGCATGCAGCAGCGAGCAGGAGAACACCACCGCGCCCCCCGGCGGTGCTTTGAAGCTGCGGGGGCCATATTCGGGAAAGCTCACCTCGCCCCCGTCGAAATCGTCGTTGAGGTTGATCGACACTGCAAAGCGGCGGTGCGCGGTGCCCGACGTCGTGTTGTCGCGGTGCGCCGAAAAATGCCCGCCCTCCTCGGCATCATAGCAGGACACGATGTAACGCTCCATCCGGGTCACTTTGAACTGGTGCACCTTGGCGATTTCCGGGACCACACGACGCATGAAGCGGGCCTGCAACGCGCCGATCAGATCCCGGTCGGAAATGTCGCAATCGCGCCGGCTTTTGAACGCTTTGTCGCTGACGCCGACGGTGCGGCCATCAACCTGCCGCATGAACCCGCTTTCTTGCCCGCCATCCGCCTCGTAAAGCCCGATCAGGTGGCGGCACAACTCTGGCTCGAACACGCGTGGCAGGATCAGGATGGGTGCCTGCACCTCGAACCCGGCGTGGCGGTCGGGCGGGGGCAGGCGGCCCAGCAGCGCCAGCACCTCGGGCGCGTCGGAGCCATCGGGACGGAACGGCACGGTGGCAATCACCCGCATGGTCGGGTCGATCACGGCCCAGAACCGCACCAGCGTCGTGCGGGTCGCGTCGGCGTCTGACGGCACGGCGCGCCATGCCCGTGCCGCGGTCAGGTCAAAATCCCAGAACACCCGATAGCCGGGAATCCGGTTGCCGATCCGACCCTGCGCTTCGTCTGCCGGGTCGTTCGAAACCCCGAAAAAGCTGGCAAAGGTGTCATTGAAAAGGTCGGGCCGGGCGGCCACGGCGCGCAAGGCGGCTTGTGCCTGCGGGTCGGCTGCGGTGCCGAAGAAGCACAGCACCAGATAGCGGCCCGCCGCCGCCTCGAAGCTATAGCGCGGGTTCGAAGGCGTGCGCTGGATAAACCCCGGCGACGGGTCACCCGGCATCGGTTGCACGGTCAACGGGGGAACGCGGGTGTCGGTCATGCCGGGGCTGCCTCTTGCCAAGTTTCCCACATAGACGGCGCCACCCGGCGCTTTCATCCCGGCCTGCGGCGACCACGTTGACGCCCGGTTCTCGCCGCAGCGCAGCGATTTTGGGATTGACATTATCTTTCGCCATCCTATTCCCTTCGGGCAACATTGTTGCGCTGCGCCCGCACGGAGACCCGCGATGACCCAGAAGAAAGAAGCCCCCTGGCTGTTCCGCACCTATGCCGGCCATTCCACGGCGGCGAAATCGAACGAGCTTTACCGCACCAACCTGTCCAAAGGGCAAACGGGGCTTTCGGTGGCCTTCGACCTGCCGACCCAGACGGGCTATGACAGCGACCACGAACTTGCACGCGGCGAAGTGGGCAAGGTGGGCGTGCCGGTCAGTCATCTCGGTGACATGCGGATGCTGTTTCAGGACATTCCGCTGGACCAGATGAACACCTCGATGACGATCAACGCCACCGCGCCGTGGTTGCTTGCGCTGTATATCGCGGTGGCCGAGGAACAGGGTGCCGACATTGGCGCCCTGCAAGGCACGGTGCAAAACGACATCATCAAGGAATACCTGTCGCGCGGCACCTATATCTGCCCGCCAAAGCCCAGCCTGCGGATGATCACCGACGTTGCCGCCTATACGCAGCAGCATCTGCCGAAATGGAACCCGATGAACGTGTGTTCCTATCACCTGCAAGAGGCGGGGGCGACGCCGGAACAGGAACTGGCCTTTGCGCTGGCGACTGCCGTGGCGGTGCTGGACGACCTGAAGGGCAAGGTGGCGGCCGATCAGTTCCCCAGCATGGTCGGGCGGATTTCGTTCTTTGTGAACGCGGGTATCCGGTTTGTCACCGAACTTTGCAAGATGCGCGCCTTTGTCGAATTGTGGGACGAGATCTGTGAACACCGCTATGGGATCACCGAAGCGAAGTACCGCCGCTTCCGCTATGGTGTGCAGGTCAACAGCCTTGGCCTGACCGAACCACAGCCCGAAAACAACGTCTACCGCATCCTGATCGAGATGCTTGCGGTGACCCTGTCGAAAAAGGCCCGCGCCCGCGCCGTGCAACTGCCCGCTTGGAACGAGGCGCTGGGCCTGCCACGGCCTTGGGATCAGCAGTGGTCGCTCAGGATGCAGCAGATTCTGGCCTATGAGACCGACCTGCTGGAATATGACGACCTGTTCGATGGCAACCCTGCCATTGACCGCAAGGTGGCGGCGCTGAAGGATGGCGCGCGGTCGGAACTGGCGCAGATCGACGCCATGGGCGGCGCGGTGGCCGCCATCGAATACATGAAGTCGCGGCTGGTCGAGGCGAACGCTGACCGGATCGCGCGGATCGAGGCTGGCGAGACGGTGGTGGTGGGTGTCAACCGCTTCACCTCGACCGAGCCGAGCCCGCTGACCACCGGCGATGGATCGATCATGGTGGTGGACACCGCCGCCGAGGCCGACCAGATCGGCCGGTTGCAGGCGTGGCGGGCCGGCCGGGACGAAGGCGCCGTGCGCGCGGCGCTGGCGCGGTTGCGCGCCGATGCGCTGTCGGGGGCGAACGTGATGCCCGCGTCCATCGCGGCAGCCAAGGCAGGGGCGACCACGGGCGAATGGGGCGAGACGGTGCGCAGCGTGTTTGGCCTGTATCGCGGCCCGACGGGCGTGTCGCGCGCGGTGTCGAACCGCACCGAGGGGCTGGAACCCATCCGCGAGGCGGTGGACGCGGTGTCGGGCCGTCTGGGGCGGCGGCTGAAGTTTCTGGTCGGCAAGCCGGGGTTGGACGGGCATTCCAACGGCGCCGAACAGATTGCCGCCCGGGCGCGCGATTGCGGCATGGACATCACCTATGAAGGCATCCGCCTGACGCCTGCCGAGATCGTGGCGGCGGCAGAGGCCGAGGGCGCGCATGTGGTGGGGCTGTCGATCCTGTCGGGCAGCCACCTGCCGCTGATCGCGGACCTCATGGAACGGATGCGGGCGGCGGGCCTGGGGCATGTGCCGGTGGTTGCTGGCGGCATCATCCCCGAGGATGACGCGGCCGCCTTGCGTGCGATGGGTGTGGCGGCGGTCTATACCCCCAAGGATTTCGAGTTGAACCGCATCATGATGGACATCGTGGCACTGGTGGACCGCGCACCGCTGGCGGCCTGACCGAACGCCACCGCCGGGGGCATCGAGCCCCCGTCGGCGGCGCTGGCGCCGCCAAGCCGCCGGGCCGGTGCGCGCTGGGCCGCCCGGGGCCTCCGGCGGGGATATTTCGGTCGGCGCGAAGCGGGCGCTGTCAGCCCAAGGTCGCGCGCAGTCTGTCGTGCCAATGGCTGCCGGTCAGCCAAGCGATCAGGCTGGTGCGGTCGGCGGCGGGATGTGCCAGCGCCCAGGCGAGGCAGAAGTTGGACGACAGGACCGGCCGGCGGGCGCCCGCGCTGGCCATGAGAGCGGGCAGGGTGGGAAGGCCGGTGCCGAGCAGGACGATGGCATCGGCCTGTGGGTCCTCCAGCAGGCTGCGGGTTGCTGCACGGGCGTGGTCAGCGGAGTGGGCGTAGATCGGGTGGAAGGCCGTGGTGTTCTCTGCGATCCGCGCCACTTGGGTAATGGTGAACCCCTGCGCCTGCCAGTAGGCCAGCGCCGAAGCGGTGAGCCTGTCGCCATAGGGCGAAGCGACCGCGATGCGGCGAGCGCCCAACGTGACCAAAGCGCGGGCAATGGCCTGGCCTGCGGTGACGAGCGGAATGCCGCGGGTTGCGGCGAAGGTCGCCGTTGCCTCGGCCTCCGCCTGTGTCCCGACGAGGTAGGACGCGCCGGTGCAGGCAAAGCCCACGGCGGTCAGCGGGGCATTGGCGAACTGCGAGGTGGTGGCGTTGATGGCGCGGAAATAATCGGTCAGCCGTTCGTTCATATCCGGGCAGGTGCTGGTCAGGCGTGCGGTGATCGTGCCGTGGCCGGGGGGCATCAACAGGGCAAGTTCAGGTTCGACGGTGGTGTTTGCCTGCGGCGTCAGAACGCCATACAGGGCGGTGGCGGCGTAAAGCGTCGGCATGGCGCGGTCCTCCTGCCGCCGATGCAATGCCGTGCCGGCGCGCGCGTCAAGCGGGGATGTGCGGGATGGGCGGGCCATCGGGGACGAGGTTTGCGGCGCCGGGCAGATTCCAGCGAAACAGCACAAGGTGCCAGCGGTCCGGGGCGCTGCGGGCGGTGTAGATCAGCCCGTCAAACCCTGCCGCCCGGACGGCATCGGAGGCGGTCCAGGTGGTGGCCGGGCGGCCGGCCGTGCGTTCGGGCAGCCACGGCACCGACGCTTCATGGCCTTGCAGGCCAAGCGCGGCAAGGGTGGCGGCATTGCGCAGGTCGGCAAGATGCGCGGCGGTCAGCGCAAGCGGATACACCAGGCGCGCGGGATCTCCGGGGCGCAAATAGCGGGCGACGGCATGGGCCGCCGCCTGCGGGGTGGGGGAGCCGTAAAGGGCCGCCTGCCCGGAGTGGTGGAACCGCCCTTCGGACGAGAGCACAGGCGACACCGGGTCCGCACCGGCAGGCAGGATGCGCCAGATGCGGGCCGAAACCCTAGTGCCCGGCAAGGAAACGTTCGGCATCCAGCGCGGCCATGCAGCCCATGCCGGCGCTGGTGACAGCCTGCCGGTAGATGTGGTCGGTCAGGTCGCCTGCGGCAAACACGCCGGGGATGGACGTGCGGGTGCTGCCCGGTTCAACCTTCACATAGCCGCCCGAATGCAGCTCCAGCTGGTCCTTGACCAGTTCCGACGCCGGGGCGTGGCCGATGGCCACGAAGAAGCCATCGCACGGCACCACGGTTTCGGCGCCGGTCTGCACGTTCCGCGCGCGCACGCCGGTGACACCCAAGGGGCCTTCGGTGCCAAGGATCTCATCCACACCGTGATTCCACAGCACTTCGATCTTGGGGTTCTTGAACAGCCGGTCCTGCATGATCTTTTCGGCGCGGAAGCTGTCGCGGCGGTGGATCACGGTGACTTTGCGGGCGAAGTTGGTGAGGAAGAGCGCCTCTTCCACCGCCGTATTGCCGCCACCGATGACCACGACATCCTTGCCGCGATAGAAGAAGCCGTCGCAGGTGGCGCAGGCCGACACACCGAAGCCCTTGAACTTTTCCTCAGACGGCAGGCCCAGCCATTTCGCCTGTGCCCCGGTGGCAAGGATCACGGCATCGGCCGTGTAGGTCGTGCCGCTGTCCCCGACCGCCACGAAGGGACGCACCGAGAGATCCAGCGACAGGATGATGTCGGTGATGATCTCGGCGCCCATCTCGCGCGCGTGGTGTTCCATCCGCACCATCAGGTCAGGGCCCTGCACGGTTGCATCGCCCGGCCAGTTCTCCACCTCGGTGGTGATGGTCAGTTGCCCGCCCGGCTGCATGCCCTGCACCAGGATCGGTTCCAGCATCGCCCGGCTGGCATAGACCGCAGCGGTATACCCCGCCGGACCCGACCCGATGATGAGAACCCTGGTGTGCCGCGTGCCGGTCATGGAATGTGCCCTCGTGCTGTTTAGTCCCGCCATATAGGCGGTCGGCAAGGCAGATGCCAGAGCGGGAACGGGCGGCCGCGCGCCGTGCGGGATGTCAAAATTCCGCGTGGCAGCGAAAGATTATTGCGCGCAAGGCGCCGAAAGCCTAAGTAACGGGCAACGCGAAAGGGGCAGACCGATGGCAGGCGCGAAACTCGATCCGATCGACCGGCATATCCTGGCCGAGTTGCAGGCGGACGGGCGGATGACCAACGTGGAACTGGCCAAGCGGGTCGGCATTTCGGCGCCGCCCTGCCTGCGGCGGGTGCGCACGCTGGAGGAACAGGGGTTCATCCGGGGCTATCACGCCGATATCGACGCGCGCGAACTGGGGTTCGAGGTGCAGGTCTTTGCGATGGTGCGGCTGAACAGCCAGGCCGAGGCCGACCTGTCAGCCTTCGAGGCGCAGTGCCGGGCGTGGCCGTTGGTCCGCGAATGTCACATGCTGAACGGCGAAATCGACTTTATCCTGAAATGCGTGGCGCCTGATCTTTCGACGTTTCAGAACTTTCTGACCGGATCGCTGCTGAAGGCCGCGCATGTCGCCAACGTCAAGACCAGCCTCGTGATCCGCTGTGCCAAGGACGACCCCGGCGTGCCGTTTGACGTGCTGGAAGACCGCATCGCGCGACAGGCCTGATCGCGGCGGGGCTTTGCCCGGCGGCGGGTGCCTCCGGCGGGGATATTTGGTTCAGAGCGAAGCTGGAAACGGCAGCGGCCTTGCCTGCGGGTCAGAGGACGCAAGGCAAGGCCGCCGTTTCCGAGCAGACCGACAAGGCGGGGTGGGCGGGCCGGTGGGCCCAAGCACACGCCCCGCTCCGGGACATGCCGAATGTGTCGGAATGCGGGCGGTCTGTCAAAGTTAATTTCGGGTTGGGTCGGGCGCGTGGCCAGTCATCAAGGCGCGACCGGGATTGTCTGGCGCCGGTCAACTGTGCGCCGCGAAATTGCCATTGACGGCGATTCGCGGGGAGCACCAACCTGTCAGCGGGCCGCAACGGCCGCCGCGCGCGGCGGGGCGGCTTGCGGGGCCGGGGTGCGGACCGCGCGTTCCCACGGCAAGGCGGGCAGCGGCTGGGCGGCGGCGGCGAACACGGATTTCAGCCAGCGGCGGTCGGGGGTCATCTTGGGCCTCGTTCGGGTGCATGGGGCGGGTTGCCCCGGTCTGAGGGCCAGTATGTCGCTGATTGCGGCAAGGTTTGGGCGTTTCCAAGGGATTGTTGCGCTCGACGCGACGATGCGTCGGCGTGCGCCAGCGCGAGGACCGCGCAAGGGTCAGGCGGGCACCAGCCGCACGTCTTCCATGCTGAACCCAAGATGCACGCTGTCTCCTTGCCGGAACGGCGTCGGCTGCGGGGCGCCGATCGCAAAAAGTGGCCCCGCCGCTGTGGCGAGCGTGTATTGCACCGAATTGCCCAGCCACGCTGCATAGGTCACTTCGGCGGGCAGGGTGTCTGGCTGCGCCGCATGGCCGAGCCGGATGTGGTGGGGCCGTAGCACCAACTTCGCCGGGCCCGTAGCCGCGCTTTGCAGCGGCAACCTCAGGCGGCGGTCCAGCAGCGCGATTTCGGTCGGCGTGCCTGATTGGGTGATTTCAACGTCAATCAGGTTCGCATCGCCGATGAAATCCGCGATGAAGGCGTTGGCGGGGCGATCATACAGGTCGTACGGGGTGCCCGCTTGTGCGATCTCGGCGTTCTTCATCACGATGATGCGGTCCGACACGGCCATCGCCTCTTCCTGATCGTGGGTCACATAGACCGCCGTCAGGCCAAGGCGTTGCTGGATCTGGCGGATCTCCTCGCGCACGTGGCGTCGGAGTTTCGCGTCAAGGTTCGACAGCGGTTCGTCCAGCAACAGGACTTCGGGTTCCAGCACGATGGCGCGGGCGACGGCCACGCGCTGTTGCTGGCCGCCCGACAGTTCCGACGGCAGCCGCGCGCCAAAGCCCTTCAGGCCCACGGTTTCCAGCCCGGCCTCGGCGCGCGCGCGCACCTCGGCCTTGGGCAAGCCTTTGACCGACAGGCCATATCCGACGTTTTCCAGCACCGACATATGCGGGAACAGCGCGTAGGACTGAAACACCATCGACACCTTGCGATAGGTCGCTGACAGGTGGGTAACATCCTGCCCGCCGATCAGGATGCGCCCGGCGCTGGCGCTTTCCAGCCCGGCGATCAACCGCAGCGTGGTCGTCTTGCCGCAGCCCGACGGACCGAGCAGCGTGACCAGCGTTCCCGGCGCGATTTCCAGCGACAGGGGTTTCAGGGCCACCACCGCGCCGAAGGTCTTGGTGACGTCTTCAAACCGGACAGAGCCTTTCATGGCGGTGCGTTCCTTCAATGGGCTTCGATACGGTCGGTCCGGCGCAGTTTGCGCCGCCCGATGATCAGTTGCAGGGCAAGGATGGCCGCAAGCATGGTCACGATCAGGACCGAGGCATAGGCGATTGCAATGCCGAACTCGCCATTCTCGACGCGCCCGACGATAAAGCTGGTCGCCATGTTGTAGCGCGCCGAAACAAGGAAGATGACCGCCGACACCGAGGTGATCGCGCGCACGAAGCTGTAGGTGAGCGCGGCAAGGATCGCAGGGCCCATCAGGGGCAAGATCACGCGGCGCATGGTGGTGGCGCTGTTGGCGCC
>JAUXPG010000222.1 GCA_030683915.1 Gemmobacter sp. | reverse complement strand
CGTGCCGGTGACGGAAAACCCCACATCCGGCAACAGGATCTGCCGGACCAGCGGCAGGCGCAACTCGGTCATCAGCCGCGCGCGCCCGGTGCCCAGATCGGGCGACATGCCGGCCTTGCCCAGAAACCCGAACGGCGGCTGATCCAGCAGCGACAGCGCGGCGGTCAGGCTGCTGTCGGTGGACAGGGTGATCTCGGCATCCGCGGGGATCTTGCTGATGTCGGGCACCCGGAACACCGACCGCGCCACCCGAATTTCGCCGCCCAGCGGCGGGGTCACGTGGCCATCCTCGACCACGGTGATATAGGTCTGGCCTTCGATGCTGGCATAGCCGCGCCCGCCTTGAATGGGCGGCAGCGTCGGCATGAAGCGCACATCGGCATCCGCGAACTCATACCCCAGCGACAGGCGCGGGTCCTGCCCCGGCCGCAGCCGCACCCCTGCCTTCACGCCAAACAACAGCCCCTGCTGCACATTGGTCACCAGCCATGTCCGGGTGTTGGGCACCAACCCCACCGGCCAGAGCGCCAGCAACCTGTCATGGCGGATCGCGTCCAGTTCAAGGTCGAGCGCGACGGTCCAGCCATCGCGCCCCGCCGAAACCCCGCCCCGTGCCAGCAGATGGCGCCCGTCCTCGACCAGCGACAATTGGCCAAGGTCCACCGAAAACGGGTCCAGCCGCAGCCGCAGGTCCAGCGCGCCCTGCCCAAAGCGCACGGGTTCGGCAAAGATGCCTTCGGGGTTCACCAGCACATCGTCAAACCGGATCTGCGCCTGAAACACATCGGGCACACCGTCGTCCATGCCCGTCAGGTCCGCATGCGCCACCGCTGACAGCCGCAAGGCGGGGCTGTCCACGCTCAGGCGGCTGGCGGTGATACGCGCACGCGCCGGGTCCCAGCCAAACACGATCTCGGCCCCGGTCAGCGGCACCGGGCGCGCCCCTTCGACCGGGCGCAGCGCGCCCGCGCCCACGGTCAGCGACCCGTCCAGCGCGCCCACGCTGCCGTCGGTCGCAAGGTGCGCGCGCAGGTCGCCCGCGATCGGCGCATCCAGCACCCCCAGCCAGCCCAGCACCGGCGCCTGCGCCGCAAGATCCGCCGCCGCCACGCCATCGACCCGCGCCGACAGCCGCGCGCCCTGCCCGTCATGCCCGATGCCAAAGGTCATCTGCGCCGTCGCCGGGCCCGCCGCCCCGCCCATCAGCCCAAAGGCAAGGTCCAGCACCGATTCCTCGGGCCTGCGGATCAACGACACCCGGCCATCGCCCACCGTCCACACCCGGCCCGCCCGCCGGTCATCCAGCGTCAGGGTCAGCGCGTCCGCCTCCACCCGGTCCAGCATCGCAAGCGCCGGCAAGGCAAAGAAACTGTCAATCCGGTCCAGCAACCCCGCCAGGCTCGCAGGCGCCTCGGTCGCCCCGTCGCCCAGGTCAAAATCGATCCGGCCATCGGGGTTGCGGCGCAGCGCGATCTGCGCGCCGCTGACGCGCACGGCCACCGGCTCCACCCGCCCGCGCAGCAGTGCCGCGCCATCAAACCGCGCCCGCGCCTCGGGCAGCAGGATCATGCCGCCCCCGGTGCGCGCCAGCCGCAATTCCTCCAGCCGCAATTCCGGCAGACGGTCGAGCGCGAACAACACCTCCGCCCCGCCCAGCGACACGGTCGCCCGGTTGTTCAGCGCGCGGTTCAGCCGGGTTTCCGCCTCGGCCACCACCCAGACCGGCAAGGCCAGCGGCCGCCCGCCCAGCACGCTGGCCGCCGCGACCAGCAGTCCCACGAACACCGCAAACCCGATCCCCGCCCAGACCACCGCCCGCGCCAGCCGACGCGGCCACGGCGCGGGCGCACGGCGCGGCCGGCGACGCAGGCGCGCACGGGGCGTGGCGTCGGGATCGGTCATGCGGACGAAGTCTCCTCGTGGCGCCGGGTCCGGCTTTATCTTTTGCTCATGCGGTCTAAAACACAAAACATCGTCAACCCCAAGCGAGGGACCCATGCCGAACGCCGGAGACACCGCCCCCGATTTCACCCTGCCCCGTGATGGTGGCGGAACCGTCACCCTGTCGGCCCTGCGCCCCGGCAAGGTTGTGCTGTATTTCTACCCCAAGGACGACACCCCCGGCTGCACCACCGAGGCGCTGGATTTCACCGCCCGGCGCGACGCCTTCGCGGCGGCGGGCGTCACCGTGATCGGCGTATCCAAGGACAGCGTGGCCGCGCATGACAAATTCTGCCGCAAGCACGGGCTGGGCATCGTGCTGGCCTCTGACGAAGCCGGCAGCACCTGCGAAGACTACGGGGTGTGGGCCGAAAAATCCATGTATGGCAAGAAGTTCTGGGGCGTCGAACGGTCCACCTTCCTGATCGGCGGCGATGGGCGCATCGCGCGGGTCTGGCCCAAGGTCAAGGTGGCGGGCCATGCGGACGAGGTCCTGGAAGCCGCCCGCGCACTCTGACCCCATCCCACCGGACCCGACCAGCCCCCCTGCATGCGAAAGCGGCAGGGGGGATTTTTTATGCCGATTTTTCCGGCACCCCCGGACTGCCGCAGTGCGGCGTGAGATTTCGCTTGCCAGACGAACCAATGCGCCCCAGTTTGAACCAATATCGGATTGGTTCACGGGCGGGGGCAATGGACAGCTCGATCGACAACTCGAACCTTGCGCTGGACCGGCTGCGCGCGCTGCTGCCGCAGGCGGCGGGGCGCGACGACGGGCGGTTGCCGACGGAACGCGCGCTGGCCGAATCGCTGGGCATCAGCCGCCGCGCCGTGCGCCGCGCGCTTGAGGTGCTGGAAACCGAAGGGCTGGTCTGGCGGCGGCAGGGCGCGGGCACCTTTGTCGGCCCCCGCCCCGCCGAACCCGAAGCTGCGCCGGTGGCCGATTTTTCCGAGGTGATGGAAGCGCGGCTGCGGATCGAACCGCAACTTGCCCAACTGGCGGCCCTGCGCGCCGATGCCGCCGCCATCGGGCGGATGCGCGATGCGCTGGCCCGGCTGGATGCCGCCGCAGACACCGACGCCCGCGAATTGTGGGACAGCGCGCTGCACCGCGAAATTGCACGGGCGGCGGGCAACCGCTTTTTCCTCGCGATCTTCGACGCGATGGATCAGGCCCGGCTGGATGCCACATGGCGGCTGATCCGCGAACGCGCGCGCTCCACCGCCAATCTGGCCACCTATCAGCACCAGCACGCCGCCATCGTGCAGGCCATCGCCGCGCATGACCCGGTGGCGGCAGGCGAGGCGATGCTGGCCCACATCCGCGCGCTGAACGACAACCTGTTGCGGCAAACCTCGCTGGAGGCGCTTGGCCATGGCGTCTGATCCGGTGTTGCAGGTGCGCGACCTCTCGGTGCGGTTCCGGGGCGCCCCGGTCGACCTGATTGACGGCGTCAGCTTTGCCATCGCGCCGGGCAAGACACTGTGTCTGGTCGGGGAATCGGGCTGCGGCAAATCGGTGACGTCGCTGGCGGTGATGGGCCTGCTGCCCAAGGGGGCCGCCACCGTCACCCACGGTCAGGTGCACTATCGCGGTGCCGACCTTTTGGGCATGGACCGCGCGCAGATGGAAAACCTGCGCGGCAACCGCATCGCGATGATCTTTCAGGAACCGATGACCAGCCTGAA
>JAUXPG010000201.1 GCA_030683915.1 Gemmobacter sp. | reverse complement strand
GTGCTGCCGCTGGTCAAGAAATACAACGTGCCGGTGGTGGCGATTTCCAACGACGACACCGGCATTTCGCCCGACCCCGAAGTGCGGTTTGCCGTGGCGAAAAAGATCGTGCAGCGCGCCGCCGATTTCGGCATCCCGGCGCATGACATCGTGGTGGACCCGCTGGTGATGCCGGTGGGCGCCATGGCCTCGGCCGGGCAGCAGGTGTTCACGCTGGTCCGCCGCCTGCGCGAGGAACTTGGCGTCAACACCACCTGCGGCGCGTCGAACATCTCGTTCGGGCTCCCGCACCGCCACGGCATCAACGGGGCCTTCCTGCCGATGGCAATTGGCGCCGGCATGACCTCGGCCATCATGAACCCGGTGCGCCAGCAGGAGATGGAGGCGATCCGCGCCGCCAACTTCCTGATGAACCACGATGCCAACGGGGGCGAATGGATCCGGTTTGCCAAGGTGCTCGAAGCGGTCGAGGGCGGCATGACCTTTGCCGAAGCCTCTGCAGCGGCCACCCAAGCCGCAGGCGGGCGCCGCGGCGGTCGGCGTGGGCGCGGCTGATCTGACCTCGATTCAGTGGAAGGCGCGCGCCCTCGGGCGCGCGTTTTCTTTTTTAGTCAATATGTTATGAGGCGAAGATCAAAGGGGCGGCGGCATCCGGCCCGGCCAGTTAGTCGCGCCGTGCCAGACCTGACCGGCCCGCAGCACCGCCGCATCGGCACCGCGCGGCCCGATCAGCTGAACCCCCATCGGCAAGCCCGCATCGCCAAACCCGACCGGCACCGCCAGCGCGGGCAGGCCCAAAAGGCTTGCAGGCACCACCACCTCCATCCAGCGGTGATAGGTGTCCATCTCGTGGCCCTGAACCGATTTCGGCCAATCCCACCCCTTCGGGAAGGGCCAGACCTGCGCCGAGGGCAGGGCGAGCAGATCAAAACGTCGAAACAGCCCTGCGGCCACCGCGTTCCATTCAGACCGGATGACGCTGGCGCGGTGCACGTCCATCGCGCCAAGGGCAAGCCCGCGCTCGATTTCCCATATCGCCGCGGGTTTCAGCAACGCGCGCTTGGCGGGGTCGGCGTGGAATATTCCCAACCGTGCCGCCACCGCCCAGCTGCGCAGCGTGATCCAGGATTGCCACAGACGCGCGGCGTCGATCGGCGGCGCGACATCTTCGACCACTGCATCAGGAAATCCAGCCAAGGCATTGCTGCACAAAGACAAGATGCCATCCTCCATCGGATAGGCCCCACCCCAGTCGCCCAGCCAGCCAATCCGCAGCGGCCCCGGCGCCACGTCAAGCGCGGCGCGGAACGGCTCTGCCGGGCGGCCATGCGGCAGGCGGGCATCTGGCACTGCCAGAACCTCAAGCAGCAGGGCCAGATCCTCGATATTGCGCGCCATCGGCCCATCGGTGGCCAGTTGGTGCAGGAACGTGTCGCCCACCGGGTCCACCGGCACCCGGCCCCATGTCGGGCGAAAGCCGTAGACGTTGCAAAATGCCGCCGGGTTGCGCAGGCTGCCCATCATGTCCGACCCGTCGGCCAAGGCCACCAACCGCGCCGCCAGCGCCGCTGCCGCCCCGCCCGAAGACCCGCCCGCCGAGCGCGCCAGATCATAGGGCGTTGCGGTCACGCCATAGACGGGGTTGGTGGAATGCGACCCCAGGCCGAATTCCGGCGTGTTGGTCTTGCCGATCAGGATGGCGCCCGCACCGCGCAACCGCGCCGCCAGCATGTCGTCCTGCGACGGCACGTTACCGGCCAGAATGGGCGACCCCCAGGTGGACCGGATGCCCGCCACGCCGACCAGATCCTTGACCGCCATCGGCAGCCCGTGCAGCGGCCCGCGCGCCTCCGCCGGAACGCCATCGGCCGCCCGCGCCTCGGCCATCAGCGCATCTGCGTCGCGCAACGCGACAATGGCATTCAGGACAGGGTTGATCCGCCCGATGCGCTCCAGCGTTGACGCCATCAGATCGGCCGCAGATACCCGCCCGCCATCCATCGCGGCACGCAATGAAACGGCGCCCATTTCGTGCAATTCCATCTCGTCCCCCCGTTTTCCCCGGACACTAGCCGCCGGACCGGGGCGGGCGAAAGCCCTATTGCACCGCGCGCAGCGTATCGCGCCGACCGGCCGCCAATGTGCGCGCGGTCAGTTCGGGCGCCAGTGCGCGCATCGCGTCATACTGGGTCAGGAACACCCGTCCGGTCAGATCCTCCAGAAAATGCGAGCGTTTCAGGCGGTCCATCACCGGGCCCTTCACCTCGGACAGGTGCAACTGCACCCCCTGATCCTTGAGCCGCGCCACGATCGCCTCGAGGCTTTCAAGCGCCGAGGCATCCACTGCGTTCACCGCCGGGAACATCAGCACCACATGGCGCAGGCCGGGGTTGGTGGCCAGCGCGGCATAGACCGTGTCCTCCAGAAAGCGCGCGTTCGGGAAATACAGCGATTCGTCGACCCGGATCGACAGGACATCAGGCGCGGTCACCACGGCGTGGCGGTCAACGTTGCGGAAATGCTCGGTTCCCGGAACCTGACCCACCACCGCGACATGGGGCTTGGACGTGCGATAGAGGTGCAAAAACAGGGACAGGATGACGCCGGCAGTGATCCCCGCCTCGACCCCCACGCCCAGCGTGACAAGGATGGTCGCTGCCATCGCCGCGAAATCGGCGCGGTCATAGGCCCATGTGCGGCGCAGCGCGCCAAGGTCCACAAGGCTCAGCACTGCGACGATGATGGTGGCGGCCAGCGTCGCCTTGGGGAGGAAGAACAACAGCGGCGTCAGGAACACGGTGGCCAGCGCCATGCCCACTGCCGTATAGGCGCCCGCCGCGGGGGTTTCGGCACCGGCGTCAAAGTTCACCACCGACCGCGCAAACCCGCCGGTCACCGGAAACCCGCCCGACATGGCCGATCCGATGTTGCTCGCCCCCAGCGCGATCAGTTCCTGGTCCGGGTCGATGCGCTGGCGCCGTTTGGCGGCCAGGGTTTGCGCGACCGACACGGTTTCGACGTAGCCCACCACGGAAATCAAGAGCGCAGGCACCGCGATCTGCGCCCAAAGATCAAGGTTGAATGGCGGCAGCGTCGGCATCGGCAGACCCTTGGGCACCTCGCCCACAATCGCGACACCTTGCGCATGCAACCCAAGGCCCCAGGCCGCCAGCGTGGTTGCGGCCACCGCCATCACCGGCGCGGCGCGGGTGATGACCCCGGCCAGCACATCCGGCACCCCGCGCGCCTTCAACAGCGGTTTCAGCCGCTTGCGCGACCAGAAAAGAAACGCCACCGTCGGCAGCGCCAGCGCCGCCGTCACAGGGTTGACCCCCGCCAGCGCCGCCCAGATGGCCGTCAGGATTTCCAGCAGGTTATGCCCGCCCGCCGAAATGCCCAGCAGATGCGGCACCTGACCGGCGGCAATGATCAGCCCCGAGGCGGTGATGAACCCCGAAATCACCGGATGCGACAGGAAGTTGGCAATGAAACCCAACCGCAGGAACCCCATCGCCAGCAGCATCAGCCCCGACAGGAAGGCCAGCGCAATCGCGGCACCAAGGTATTCCGGCGTGCCTTGCGCCGCCAATTGGCCCACCGAGGCTGCCGTCATCAGCGACACCACCGCCACCGGCCCCACCGCCAGCGCCCGACTGGTGCCAAAGATGGAATAGAACAGCAGCGGCGCGATCGAGGCATAAAGCCCGATTTCGGGCGGCAGCCCGGCCAACAACGCATAAGCCAGCGATTGCGGGATCAGCATGATCGTGACGATCAGCGCGGCCAGCAGGTCATTGGCCAGCGTGGCGCGGGTATAGCTGCGGCCCCAGTCGAGGATCGGGAAATAGCGGCGCATGACGGTCTCCGGCCTGTTCGCCCCGCCTATATACGCCGCCGTCTATATATTACAAGTCTTGAATATGTTTCGCCCGCGCGCGGCGTCGTGGCGTCATTTGCGCACCAGTCGGGCACTGCCATACAGGCTGTCCATCGCCACCTCGGTCACCCGCATCCGCCCTTCGGTCGGGACATAGCGCAAGGTGAACGGAAACCTGGTGCGCTCGGCCATTTCCTCAGGCGTGAACCCGGCCAGACGGATGTATTCGCCCGAACAGGCGACCCCGCCTTCGACCGGCTTGGCGGCGGCGATCCGCAACTGCATCCGGTAGCGCCCGTCATACATGATCACCGACGACTTGCATTCCTGCCCCGGCGCCACGTCGCGCAAGGTGGCATAAAGCGCGGTCAGCGTGTCCACCGTGCCGCGCTGCTGGGCCGGGTCGGGGTCGGTCGGGCGAGGGGGCTTTGCGGGCTCCTGCCGTTCTATCCGGGGCAGACCGGCCTGCCAGACCACGGTTTCCTCGGAATATCCCTTGCCCGCGCCGCCGGTCTGTTCATAGCGCTGCGGCGCAAAGCCCCGGTCCGACACCGTGCCGCGCACATTGGCGTCATAGCGCATCTTGCGCAGCATCCCGGCAAGCCCGGTGCTCTGCATCGTGCCCGATACGGCATAGCTCGTGCCGTTCTCGACCCCGGTAAAGCTGAGCCGCCCGACGGTCAGGCCGCGGATTTCCACGTCAAACCGGGCCGACTGGCGCAGTTCTTGCGCCTGCGCGCCGAAGGGGGCGCTGAACACCAGCGCAGTCAGGGCAATCGCAAGGGTCCGCATCACAGTCTCCCGGTTCGGCGCGGGCTCTGGACACCGGCGCGCGCTTGGGCACAGATAACGCCTTGAAGCCGCAAGCGCACATGACAACTGTGTGCGGGCGGGCCGGTCGGCAACCGATTGCCGGAACGCAAGGGAACGCGCGGAATGGACGTGAACGAACTGGCCCGGCAGCTGGAACAGGGCGAACGCCGGGCTCTGGCCCGCGCGATCACGCTGGTCGAAAGCGGGCGGGCCGATCACCGGGTGATGGCGGCGGCGCTGCTCGACCGGCTAGCAGGGCTGGGGCGACAAGCGCTGCGCATCGGGCTGTCGGGCACGCCCGGCGTGGGTAAATCCACCTTCATCGAGGCGTTCGGCCTGCATCTGACGGGGCAGGGGCTGCGTGTCGCGGTGCTGGCGGTGGACCCGTCGTCGGCGCGGTCGGGCGGGTCGATCCTGGGCGACAAGACCCGGATGGAACTGCTCAGCCGTGACCCGCGCGCCTATATCCGCCCCTCGCCCAGTCAGGCACATTTGGGCGGGGTGGCCCGCCGCAGCCGCGAATCGGTGGCCCTGTGCGAGGCGGCAGGCTTTGACGTCGTGCTGGTGGAAACCGTAGGCGTCGGCCAGTCGGAAACCCTGGTGGCGGGCATGACCGACCTGTTCGTGCTGTTGCTGGCGCCCGCAGGTGGCGACGAACTCCAAGGGGTGAAGCGCGGCATCATGGAGATGGCCGACCTCATTCTGGTCAACAAGGCCGACGGCGACCTGAAGCCTGCGGCGATGCGCACCGTGGCCGATTACGCCGGCGCGCTGCGCCTGCTGCGCAAGCGGCCGCAAGACCCCGCGGGCTTTCCCCGCGTGCTGCCGGTTTCCGCCGTGGCAGGCGACGGCATCGCGCAGGCGTGGGCCGACATGACCGCGCTGGCCGACTGGCGCCGCACCCATGGGCACTGGGCGCGCACCCGCGCCGAACAGGCCCGCACCTGGTTCGAAGACGAGGTGCGCCAGGCCCTGCTGGCCCGCCTGACCGAAGACCCCGCCCTGCGCGCCCGCATGCACGACACCGGGGACGCGGTGGCGAGTGGCCGCCGTTCGCCCGCCAGCGCCGCCGCCGACATCCTTTCCCAGCTTTGAGGACGACATGACCATCGATCCCACCCTGATCCGCCGCATGGCCTTTCCAGAAGGCCGCTCGCGCCCTGTAGCGACCCCGTTGCACCCCACGGTGGTCTGGGCCGCCGAAACGCCCGACCAGCTGGACGACATCTACGACAACCCCGGCACCGGCTTTACCTATGCCCGCGAGGCACATCCGAACGCCCTGGCCCTTGCGCAAAGGCTGGATGCGCTTGAAGGCGGGCAGGGTGGCCTTGTGGTCGGGTCAGGCATGGCGGCGGTGACGGTGGCGTTGCTTGGGTGCCTGCGGGCGGGCGACCATGTGCTGGGCGGCGACCAGCTTTATGGCCGCTCCCTGCGGCTGATGGCCGAAACGCTGCCGCAGATGGGCATTGAAACCTCGCTGGCGGACCCCACCGATGCAGGCGCCTTTGCCGCCGGTCTGCGCCCCAACACCCGCGCCATCCTGATCGAAACCGTGTCGAACCCCACCTTGCGCGTGGCGGATGTGGCCGGCATCGCGGCGCTGGCACAGGCGCGCGGCATTCCGCTGCTGATCGACAGCACGTTTTCCACTCCGCGCGCCGTGCGCGCGCTCGATCACGGTGCCGATGTGGTAATCCAGTCGGTCACCAAACTGCTGGCCGGTCATTCCGATGTGACGTTGGGCTATGTGCTGGCGCGCGACCCCGCGCGCATGGCGGCCATGCGGGTGCTCGCCGTGACCCTTGGCCTGACACCCAGCCCCTTTGACTGCTGGCTGGCCGAACGCGGGCTCTTTACCTTTGACCTGCGCCACGACCGCGCCGAAGACAACGCCCGCCGTCTGGCCGACCTGATCGCGGGCCTGCCGGGGGTCAAGCGCGTGATCTATCCGGGCCGCGCCGACCACCCCGACCATAACCGCGCCCGCGAACTGCTGGGCGACCGCACCGGCAACATGCTGTCGTTTGAACTCGACGGGGGCAGGGCGGCCGCCAACGCCCTGACCCGTGCCATGCCCGATGTCGCGTTCGCGCCCACGCTGGGCGATGTCGGCACCACGCTGTCGCACCCGCCGTCCTCCTCGCACCGCGCGCTGTCGCCGGAAAACCGCGAACGGCTGGGCATTTCCGAAGGGTTCTTCCGCGTGTCGGTCGGGATCGAGGATTTCGCACTGCTCAGCGCCGATTTCACGCGCGGGATCGCCGCGGCCGCCAAGGCCTGACCGAAACCGTCACACGCCTGTCGCACAGGGGGGGGCAAACGCGGGTCATGGACCAAGAACGCCTTGTCGCGGCCCTGATGGCCGGCGTGCCGCACCCGATGCTGGTGGTGGATGACACCGCCCGCGTCAGTTTCCTCAACGCCCCCGCGCGCGCGCTCTTGGGCGATATCGACGGGCGGCACTACCTGACCGTGATCCGCCAGCCAGAGCCGGTGGCGGCGCTGGAGCGCGCGTTGGCGGGTGGCGAAGGGGGGGCTGCGCGCTGGCGCGTCACCGGGCCGGGGCCCGATACCGTCTATCGCGGTCTGGTGGCGCCTGTGCCGGGCCTTGGCGCCTCACTGGTGTTCGAGGATGTGTCCGACATTGAACAAGCCGCCGACATGCGGCGCGATTTCGTGGCGAACGTCAGCCATGAACTGCGCACCCCCTTGACCGCACTTCTGGGTTTCATCGAAACCCTGCGCGGCGCTGCGCGTGACGATCCGGCCGCGCGCGAGCGGTTTCTGGGCATCATGGAGCGCGAGGCGCTGCGCATGAACCGGCTGGTGGGCGACCTTCTGTCCCTCAGCCGGGTCGAGGCCGAGGAACGCGTGCGCCCGACGGCGCGGGTCGATCTTGCGGCGCTCGCAGGGTCGGTGCTCGCCACCTTGCGTGGAATGGCGGACGCGGCGCAGGTCACGCTTCACCTTGATGCCGAGGCCGATTTGCCGCTGGTGCCGGGCGACCCGGATCAGTTGACGCAAGTGTTTCACAACCTTGTGGAAAACGCGGTGAAATATGGCGGAAACGGCAAAGCCGTGCAGATCGCGATCCGCCGCGTGGCGCATGATCCGGTGCTGCGCAGCACGGGTGTGTCGGTCGCGGTGATCGATCAGGGCGCAGGCATCGACGCCATCCACCTGCCGCGCCTGACCGAACGCTTCTACCGCGTCGACTCGCACCGGTCGCGCGAAAAGGGCGGCACCGGACTCGGGCTAGCCATCGTCAAACACATCATCAACCGCCATCGCGGACGGCTGAAGGTGGACAGCGAAAAGGGCATCGGCAGCCGGTTTGAGGTGGTGTTGCCGCTGTAATGTCACGGTGTCGATTATTCGCATAATCTGTATTATGTTATTATTTGATAAACCCACCGCACGCTGAAAGCCAATGTATACCGCTGAAACCTTGCGATTTCCCCAATCTGCCACGCGCGCCTCTGGCAGCGTGCGGCAAAGCCCGGCATAACACGCCCCATGCTGCCGATCCTTCCCATCGACGAATGCTTGCCCGACCTGCTGGCCGCTTTGCGCACCAGTGGCCGCGCCGTGCTGCAAGCACCGCCTGGCGCTGGCAAGACCACGCGCGTGCCGTTGGCCTTGTTGGACGGCGTGCCGGGCCGCATCGTCATGCTGGAACCTCGCAGGCTGGCCGCACGCGCCGCCGCCGAACGCATGGCCGATACCTTGGGCGAGCCTGTGGGCGCGCGCGTCGGATACCGCATCCGGGGCGAAGCCAAGGTGTCGAAGGCCACGCGGATCGAGGTCGTCACCGAGGGCATCCTGACACGGATGCTCCAATCCGACCCTGAGCTTTCGGGCATAAGTGTCGTGATCTTCGATGAATTCCACGAACGCAGCCTGAACGCCGACCTTGGCCTTGCGCTGGTTTGGGAGGCACGGGCGGCGCTGCGCCCGGATCTTTGGGTTCTGGTGATGTCTGCCACGCTCGACGCGGCACCTGTGGCGCGTTTGCTGGATGAGGCGCCGCTCATATCGTCCGAAGGCCGCGCCTTTCCGGTGGAAACCCGCTGGTTGCCGCGGCCGATGCCCGCCGGTGCCCGGCTGGAAACCGAAACCGCCGCGCTCGTGCGGCAGGCGGTGGCGGAAACGGATGGCGGGGTTCTGGTGTTCCTGCCGGGCGAAGGCGAGATCCGCCGGGTCGCCGCGCAACTGAGCCATCTTGAGAACTGTGTCGTCCAACCCCTTTATGGCGCAATGGATTTTCAGGCTCAGCGCGCCGCGCTGGCACCCGTGGAGGGCGCGCGCAAGGTCGTGCTGGCCACCTCGATCGCGGAAACATCGCTGACCATTCCGGACATTCGCGTGGTCGTCGATGCGGGCCGCGCGCGGCGGGCGCGGTTTGACCCCGGGTCGGGCATGACCCGCCTGGTCACCGAACGGGCAAGCCGGGCCGAGGCGACCCAGCGGCAGGGCCGGGCGGGCCGGGTGGCGCCTGGCCTGTGCTACCGGCTTTGGGCAAAGGCCGAGGAAGGCGCCCTGCCCGCCTTTGCGCCGGCCGAGATCGAAACCGCCGATCTGGCTGGGC
>JAUXPG010000178.1 GCA_030683915.1 Gemmobacter sp. | reverse complement strand
CACGCTCCATCCCTCCCGTTTCAACGTGACGGGCCGCCAGGCCCTATTCGCCCTGTGATGGCATGTCCGTTCACTGCAAACCCGCTTTACCCAATTCGCTCAGGACATCCAGTGTCAACTGGCGTCCCAGCGGCCCCATTCCCTTCATCAACGCGTCGGCGTCGCGTTCGCCATTGACCAGGCGGCGCATGATGCCACCCAGGCGCGCCATATCGCCGCCGGCGCGAACCATCTGTTCCGCCATTTCCGCCAGCACCGCGAGCGCCAGCGCCGACAGTGGCGTTTCCGCCGCCGGGCGCCCGACAAAGCCACACCCGGCGGCCAGTGCGGGGGCGCATTTGCGCGTGATCATGGCGTTGGGAAAGTTCCACGGCGTGATGCTGCCAACCACCCCGATCGGTTGCTTGAGCACCGTGATACGCTTGTCCGGCTGGTGGCCGGGCACGGTTTCGCCATAGATGCGCTTGGCCTCTTCGGCAAACCATACGATGAAGGATGCGCCATAGCCGATTTCGCCTTTCGCCTCGGCCAGCGGCTTGCCCATTTCGGCGGTCAGAATGGCGCCCAGATCGTCCTGTGCCTCCATCATCAGGTTGAACCACTTGCGCATGACGTTGGCGCGGTCCTTGGCGGTGCGCTTTTGCCAAGCCTTCATCGCGACCTCGGCGGCAGCGATGGCGCGCGCCACTTCGGCCCGGCCCAGGTTTGGCACGGTGCAGATCACATCGCCCCGGGCGGGGTTGGTGACAGGGAAGGTGCTGCCATCGTCGGCGTCAATCCACTGCCCGGCCACATAGGCCTGTGTCGCCAGAAGCGACGGGTCTTTCAGCAAGGCGCGCAGGTCTGTTGCGGTATCCAGCATCGGGGCCTCCCATTCTTGATCAGGACATGTCAAACCATGACACATACCACTTGTCCAGCTTCAGGGGGGCACATGGACTGGGACCGCGCCTATGCCAACGGCGATTTCATTGCAGGGGCGGCGGACTATCCGCCGAAATGGGCCGCGGCGGCGGCGGCGTTCCGCGCGTCGCTGGGCGGGCGGGCGCAGCTGGACCTGCCTTACGGCGACGGGCCGCGCCATCGGTTCGACCTGTTCTTGCCGACGGGTCCGGTGCGCGGGTTGGTGGTCTTCATCCACGGTGGCTATTGGCTGGCCTTCGGGCGCGAGTCTTGGTCGCATCTGGCGGCAGGGCCGCTTGCGCATGGCTGGGCAGTGGCGATGCCATCCTATACGCTGGCGCCCGAGGCCCGGATCGCCGCGATGACCCGCGAGATCGGCGCGGCGGTTGCCGCTGCTGCGGCGCTGGTGCCCGGCCCCGTCGTGGTCACGGGGCACAGTGCCGGGGGCCATCTGACCGCGCGGATGGCCTGCGCCGATGCGCCGCTGCCGCCTGACGTTGCGGCCCGGATCATTCGCGCTGTGCCGGTGTCGCCGCTGGCCGACCTTGGCCCGATCGCGCAAACGCAGATGAACCTGAAGCTGCACCTTGACGCTGCCGAGGTCGCCGCCGAAAGTCCGGCCCGGCTTGCCCGCCGCACCGGAACCGACGTTCTGGTCTGGGTCGGCGGCGCCGAACGCCCGGCCTTTTTGTGGCAGGCCCGGCTTTTGTCCGAGGAATGGGCGTGCGACTGGCACGTTGATCCGGGGCGCCACCACTTTGACGTGATCGAGGCGATGGCCGACCCCGCCAGCCCGCTGACCGCCGCGCTGATCGGCTGACGTCCGGTATCCTTTCCGCGTGCCTGCCAGCCGCCCCGGCAGCAGGCGCGGGAACGACAAGGCCCTTTGGGTGTTGTCTGTGCAAGGGCGCCTGTCTGCTGCCCTGCAAAAAAGGATATATTGTCATGAAACTCAAAACCACTTCCATCGGCCTTGCGGCGGCGCTTATGGTCGCTGCCACTTCGGCGCATGCACAAACTGCGGCGATGACCACAGACCCCCTGAACCTGCGGGTTGGCCCCGGCCCGAACTTTGAAGTCACGACGGTTCTGCCCGAAGGTGCGCAAGTCAGCGTGCTGGGTTGCGTCGAGAATACCAACTGGTGCCGTGTCGAAGCCGCCGGGACCACGGGGTATGTGTATTCGGACTATCTCAACATCGGGTCCCCGACCGAGGTCCGCGTGCTGGGGTCCACCTGGCAGACCGTCGGCGTGGTGAGCGAGGCGCCGGATACCAGCCGCGCCAGCGCCGCGGCCCCGGACCCGAGCGGCGTGCTGGCAGGCCGCGATGCAGCAACGCTGGGCGACCGTTCGAACACCAGCCGGTTTGAGCCGACCCAGGAATGGGTGACCTACATCCAGGCCAATCCCGTTACGCCGGTCTATCTGGACGGCGAGGTGATGGTGGGCGTCGGCGTGCCGGAAACGGTGACGCTCTATGAGGTGCCGCAAAGCGAATTCCGCTACGTCACCATCAACGACCGCACCGTGCTGGTCGAACCCGCAAGCCGCCGGGTTGTCTATGTCTATGAGTAATCCGCACGCCTGAGACCGGCTCGCCACCGGCGGGTCGATTGCCGGGCCGCCCCTTTTCCCACGGGGGCGGCCCGGTTGTTGGTAAGGGTTGGTCAACCGTGCTGGCTGGCCCAGGTGGGCTGCCGGTCGCCGGGCAGCGTGCGGGCGGCAAACACGCCCCGTGCAATTGCACGGGCAAGCACCGTGGCCGCCACATGGCCCAAAGTGAACGGATCGGTGTCGGGGTTGGCCATCGGGCGGGTTCCGGTGGACACGGCGAACACCAGATCGCCGTCGAACGGGGTGTGGCTGGGCACGATGGCGCGCGCCATGCCGTCCTGCGCGGCGGTTGCCATGCGCTGGGCCTGCGCCTGCGTCAAGCGCGCGTCGGTGGCGACGATGGCGATGGTCGTCGCCTCGCGCAGCACCTTGCCGGGGCGGGGCTCATGGGTTGCGGGATAGGTGCGTGCCACGCCCCGCGCCCCGAATTCGTCCCCCAGTTCCCACGGCGCGGCCCAGAATTCCGGTCCGTCGCCCACGGTGACTGACCCGAGCGCGTTGACCGCGACCAGCGCCCCGACCGTGGCGCCGCTGTCCAGGACTGCGGAGGCGGAGCCCAGGCCGCCTTTCCAGTTTGCGGTGGTGGCACCATAGCCGGCCCCGGCCGTGCCAAGGTCGAACACCTCGGCGGCCTGTTCCAGCGCGCGGCGCCCGAGTGCGGGGTATGGGTTGATATCCCAGTCCTTGGCGCCGCCGTTGATCAGGTCAAAGATGATTGCGCCGGGCACCACCGGCACATGCAGGCCATGTACCGCATAGCCGCGCCCCATCCGCCGCAGCCCGTCGACCACACCGCCACACGCGTCCAGCCCATAGACCGAGCCGCCCGAAAGGCAGATCGCCTCAACCTCCTGCACCACCTTGTCGGGCGCCAGCAGATCGGTTTCGCGCGTGCCCGGTGCGCCGCCCATCACCGAGACCGCCGCGGTGAACGCGCGTTCACCCACCAGCACCGACACCCCGCTGCGCACACGCGTATCTTCGGCGTTGCCGACCCGGAGGCCCGGCACATCGGTGATCAGATTTCGCGCGCCCACCCGCATCGGTGCTCCCCTTCCTTTGCCGTCCGAAAGGCCGCCGCCTTCAAATGCAGCGGCCGCCGTCCACTTCCATCGCAACCCCAGTGACCATGCTGGCTTCGTCCGAACACAGGAAAAGCGCGGCGTTGCCCATGTCTTCGGGGGTGGAGAAGCGGCCAATCGGGATGGTCGACAGGAACTTCGCCCGGATTTCGGGCGTATCCTCGCCCATGAAGGACTTCAGCAGCGGCGTTTCGCCCGCCACCGGGTTGATTGCATTGACGCGCACGCCAAAGGGCGCGAGTTCGACCGCCATCGCCTTGGTCGCGGTAATCATCCAGCCCTTGGAGGCGTTGTACCAGTTCAGACGCGGGCGCGGGCTGACCCCAGCGGTGGAGGCGACGTTCAGAATGGCCCCGGCGCGGCGTGCTTTCATCGACGGCACCAGCGCGGCGGCGGTCAGATAGACCGACTTGCAGTTCACCGCAAACACGCGGTCGAAATCGACCTCGGACACGTCCTCCATGAAGGCGGGCAGGTGGGTGACGCCTGCGTTGTTGACCAGAATATCGACATGGCCGAACCGGCCCAGAACGGTGGTCGCCATGTCCGCCACGCTGGCGCGTTGCGAGACATCGACGCGAAGGGCGGTGCCGCCGATTTCGTCGGCGATGCTGCGCGCGGCATCGATGTTGACATCGGCCACGACGACCTGCGCCCCTTCGGCCGCAAAGCGCCGCGCGATGCCTGCCCCGAACCCGGAGCCCGCTCCGGTCACGATCGCCACCTTGCCGTTCAGCCGCATTACGGTCCCCCTTGCCTGCCATTTGGGCGCAATGGGCCATGTTTTGACGACCGGCGCAAGCAGTCTGCGGGGGAAGGGGGAGGGGGCGCTGCCCCCCGTCGCGTGCCGCGACTCCCCCCGGGATATTTGGATCGAAGCGAATGCCGAAGGTGGGGGAGATGCGGGCAGGTTTTCAGGCGGGTGGGGTCGGATCGCGCAGGCGGCGGCTGAGCCGGTCGAGGAAGGGCGCGAGGGCAGGCGGGGCGCTGCGGTCGCGCGGGACGAGTGCCGCGATCTGGCGGCCGATGGGCGGGCCTTGCAGCGGGCGGGCGACGAGACCCGCCGCTTGCGGGGCGATGCGGGCGTATCCCGGCAGGACCGCGACACCGAAGCCTGCGGCGACAAGGGCCAGCGCGGTGAATATCTGCCCCACCTCTTGCGCCGGACGCAAGGTCAGCCCGGCGCGTTCAAACCCGAGATCGGCCAGCAGGCGAAGCCCGCTTTCGCGCCCGAGCGCGATGACCGGGTGGTCGGCCAGGGCCTGCCACGGGGTTTCTGGCGTGGCGGTCAGGGGATGGCCTGTGGGCGCAAACAGCATCAGCGCGTCGCGAAAGAGGGGGCGCAGGTCGAGGTCGGGCAGGTCCGGGGGGAAGG
>JAUXPG010000165.1 GCA_030683915.1 Gemmobacter sp. | reverse complement strand
CCAGCACATGGGTGGCCAAGCGCGAAGGCTTGCCACTGGAAGCGCGCATGTCGGGGGCCGAACGGATGGCGGCGCTGAAAGGCGGGCTGCTGCCGCTGGGGGCGCCGCTCATCATCATCCTGACCAAGGTTCTGGGCATTGCCACCCCGACGGAATCTGCCGCCGTGGTCGTGCTTTACACCATCGTCCTTGGCGTGCTGGTGTACCGCGACCTGACGTGGTCGGGGTTTCTGGCGGCATCGGTTTCTGCGGCGATGACGACTGCGGTAATCATGCTGACCGTCGCGTTCAGCCAGATTTTCGGGTCCATCGCCGTTCTGGCAGGGCTGGGACGGATGGTCAGCGAAACGCTGCTGTCAGTGTCGCAAAACCCCTTCGTGCTGTTCGTCATCATCAACATCACGCTGTTGATGTTGGGCACTTTCCTTGATCCGCTGCCGATCATGCTGATCCTTGCGCCCATCCTGTTCCCGCTGATGACCGGGCTGGGCGTAGACCCGGTGCACCTTGGACTGGTCATGGTGTTCAACCTTGTGCTTGGCATGGTGACACCGCCGGTGGGCATCACACTGTTTGTGATGGCGCGGATCGGTGGGGTCGGCGTGCTCGACGTGTTCCGCGGCGGATTGCCTTACTTCGCGGTTTTGTTCGCCGTCCTGATCTTGCTGACGTATGTTCCGCAGATCAGCCTGTTCCTGCCCACCCTGCTCATGCGCTGAGACAGACAATCAACAAACGACCCAACCAGGAGGACTACCCATGACGTTCACGATGTCCCGCCGTTCCGTTCTGGCCGGCGCCGCCGCGATGGCGGGCGCCGCCGCCCTGCCCCACGCCGCCCATGCTGCAACCATCCTGCGCTATGGCAACGCGGGCGGTCCCGGCACGCTGTCGAACACCTTCAACCAGAAACTGTCGGACCTGATCAAGGAACGCACCAACGGCGAACTGTCGTTCGAAATTTTCGCGGGCACCCTTGGCGGCGAAAAGCAGCTGATTGAATCGATGGCCCTCGGGTCGCTCGACATGTACAACGGCGCCTATACCGGAACGAACGAATTCGACATTTTCTATACCGCCAACTTCTTCCGCGATGGCGCCCACGCCGGCGCGGTGATCAAGTCGGACATCGGCGCGCAGGCTTCGGCCAAGCTGGAAAGCCAGTATCAGGCGCGTCTGCTGGGCGTCGGTCGCCTCGGGTCGTTCAACCTGATGCTCAAGGAGCCGATCTCGTCGCTCGCCGATCTGAAGGGCCGCAAGATCCGCTCGGCCCAGATCCGCGGCTGCATCGAGGGGCTGAACCACGTCGGCGCCATTCCGACGCCGATTCCGTTCAACGAAATCTACCTCGCACTGCAGAACGGCATTGTGGACGGCGTGCTGACCGCGCTGAACCCCGGCGTGCAGTTCAAGTTCTTCGAAGTGGCGAAATACGTCGTGGTGCCCGATTTCGGTCTGGCGCTGGACAAGGAAGTAATTTCCACCGCCGCGTGGAACGCACTGAGCCCCGCGCATCAGACCATCATGCAAGAGGCTTTCGACGAGCTGGAGGAAAAGGAATACTATCAGGTCGGTCTGGCCCAAAAGGCCAAGGACCTCGACGCTTGGGCAGCCGCCAATGGCAAGGACTCGCTGCTTGACTTTGACGCGTCGGGCCTTGCCGCACAATTCGACCCGCTGAACAAGAAGCTGGCCGAAGAAGTGTATGGCGCAGGTGCGTGGGAAAAGATTCAGGGCATCACGGCCTGATCCGATGAAACACGCGCCGCACCCCACGGGCCTGCCGTTCAAGCCGGAACAGACCTTTTTCAAGGACCCGGCCACCGATCGGCTGCTGGCCATGGTCATGACGCTGGCGGCCGAGCTTCACGTCGCGCGTGACCGTCTGACGACGCTGGAAATGGTGCTGGAGAAATCTGGCCACCTTGCGCCCGGCGTGCTGGACACCTTCACCCCGACACCCGAGCAGGCGGCGAAGCTGAACGCCGACCGGCAGGCCTTCGCCAACGAGTTGATGCTACAGACCCTCGGGGTCGAGGTGTCGCTGGGTGCGCCGGTCGAAGGCGTTGACAAGTTCGACCGCAGCTGAACCCACACCGGGCGCCTTCGGGCGCCCGGTTGCCCTTCGGAGGATCACCATGATCAACGACATCCCCACCCATCGTCCGTTCGATGCGTTTCAGGCCTTCGTGCTGGACTGCAAGCTGTTCTGGACGCGCCAGATGTTCCCGGAAGTCCGCCGCGCCTATCTGGCGAAAGTGGCGGAAACCGGCGCCCAGCCCAAGACCGCCGACGATGTGCGCGCCCTGATCGGCGCCGACACCACCACCGAATTCTTCGGCTGGTTCGAGCGGCATCAGCAGCGGATGAAATATTCCGGCCGTCACGGCCTTGCCGTGCATTACGCGCAGCACCGCGACCTGATCCGGGAAGAACTGAACGAGCCGCTGCCAGAACGCCTGCTCCGGCTGAACCCCGACTTTGTGCAACCCGAATACTACACATCCATCGACATTCACCAGCACCCCGGCGGGGTCTGGTCGGATGAAACGGCGGGCTATGTCTATGAACGCGGAGCAAAATCGACTGCGCCTTTGCTGAACAAGGCCGAAAGCCTGCACCACCGCCTGACCGCGCAGGTGCTGGAACGCGCCGGGCGCCCGGTGCGCGCAGTGGCCGACCTTGGCTGCGGTTTTGGCGGGTCCACCCGACCGTTTTACATGGACCACCCGGAGATGGATGTGGTGGGGGTGGAACTGTCCGAACCCTGCCTGCGGCTTGCCGCCCGTCGCGCGATGGAGGAACAGGCCACCAACGTACAGTTCGTCCAAGGGGATGCCGCCGACACCGGGCTGGAATCGGGCCGGTTCGACGCGGTGACATCGACCATGGTGCTGCATGAAATGCCGCCCAGCCACATCCGCCAGATGCTCAAGGAATCACACCGCCTTCTGGCCCCCGGTGGCATTTCGGTGCACCTTGATTTTCTGGTGCGCGACGACCCGTTCAAGCTGTTCGTCCACTACGGCCATTCCGCCCGCAACAACGAACCTTTCATGGTCCCCCTGAACAAGATGGACATGGAGGCCGCGCACCGAGAAGCCGGGTTCGACAGCGTCGAAATCGTGCCGTTCGAGGAAATGTCGGGCGCGCTGGCCCCCGGCATGACCGCGTGGCGGTTCCCGTGGACCTTGATCATCGCGCGCAAGGCCGCGTGATCATGACCCCGCTGGTCGATCTGGCGGGCTTGCGCGTGCTGGTGCTCGGGGCCGGGTCCGGCATCGGGGCCGCCTGCGTGACGCTGGGGGTCGCGGCGGGCGCGCGGATGGTAGCGGGGGTCCTGCCCGGCGAAACCGCGCCGCGCGCTGACGCCACGGTCGTCTGCGACATCACGGACGCGCAGGCAGTGGCAGCCGCGGTGCAAACCGCCATCACCACGCTGGGCGGCCTTGACGCCGCGATCCTGACCGTCGGAATCTTCGATCATCGCGGCGTTGCGGAAACCGGCGACGACGACTGGCGCCGGATCATGGCCATCAACCTTGATGGCCCATTCCATCTTGCCCGTGCGGTGGAACCCGTGTTCCGCGCGGCAGGGGCCGGCTCGCTGGTGCTGCATTCCAGCCAGCTTGGCCTTGTCGGCCACCGCCGCGCCACCGCTTATGCGGCATCGAAGGGCGGGGTCATCGCCTTGGCGCGCACGTTGGCCGTGGAATTCGCGGCCTTCGGCGCCCGCTGCAACGCCGTCGCCCCCGGCCCGATCGAAACGCCCATGACTGCTGTCGCGCGGTCTGACCCCGCCCGTGCCGCCGCGCTTGTCGACGCCGTGCCGATGAAACGCATGGGCACGGCAGACGAGGTCGCCCGCGCCGCGCTGTTCCTAGCCGCCCCTGCCGCCAGTTTCGTCACCGGCCATGTGCTTGTGGTCGATGGCGGCGTCACCGCCATCTGAGGTTCGCCATGATTGACCCGTATTACGTCCAGTCCGATGACACCCTTTCGGACATGGCCCCGCAGCTGAAACGGGCGCTGGGACTGACCGAAGATGACCTTGCCCGCCTGTCGCCCGAGGCGCGCAACCTGTTTTCCGCCCGCCGCCATCTTGGGCACACGTGGCTTGATGATTACGAGATCGTGGTCGAGGTGACCCGCGCCCCCGGCGGGTGCGCCTGCGGCATTCAGGAAGGCCAGAAGATCGTGTTCGACATGCGCCACAAGGTGAAGCCCGCCCTGTCGGATGCGCCCTTGTGCCTGCATCTGATGTCGCCCGTGCTGTCGATCTTCTACATGACCTTTGACCGCGCGGCCGAAGGGCTGAACCCGCTGACCTGCATCTGGCGGTACATCGAATGTCCCGTGACCGGGCCCGACCATGGCGCGGGCAAGGCGTTGGCACAGGTTCACATGCGCCGCGTGGATACCCATGAACCCGTCACCGCCCGTATCCTTGCCCCGATGGGAGAGGCGACATGACCGACACCCACGAAATCCACGCCATCGTCACCCGCGCCTTCTTTTGCGCCAACCACATCACTGAAGGACAGCGGTTCGTGTTTGATCTGAAGGGGCGGATAGACCCTGCACGGTCGGACGCCAACCTGTGCCTTGGCATCCTTGCGAAACTGCAACCTGCGCTGTTGCTGGCACAGGACCGCGCGGCCGAGGGGCAGCATCCGATCAGCCCGCGGTTCAAGCATTTTGACTGTTTTGACACCGGCATCGACCACGGCGGCACCGGCAAGGTCTATGTGGAACTGCGTCTGGTGGACAAGGCAACGGGCGAAACCGTCGGCCCGGTGGTCACCGCCTGATGCGTTGGGCGCGCGCACTTTCGCCCTTTGAACTGGCGGGCGTGCCGCTGCGCAACCGCATCTTTTTGCCCGCGCATACCACCAACTTCGGGCGTGACTTCCTGCCGACCCCGGAACATGTGGCCTACTTGCGCGAGCGCGCGCGCGGGGGTGTCGCGCTGGTGATCGTTGAGCCTTTGCGCGTTCATCCGACCTCGCTTGGGCGGTCCGGGGGACTGTCGGGCGGTGACCGCCGGGCGCTTGATGGGCTGCGCCGGATCGTCGATGCCGTGCGCGGCGAAGGGGCGGCGGTGTTCTGCCAGATCACGCACGCCGGACGGCATGGCGAAAACGCGGCGGAACGGCTGGCGGCATGGGGGCCATCGGCGATGCCGTGGGTTCCCGGGGGTGAGATGCCCCACGCCATGACACGCGCCGATATGGACGCGGTGCGCGACGCCTACGTCGAAACGGCGGGCCTGGCCCTGGAAGCCGGGTTTCAAGGCATGGAAATCCACCTTGGCCACGGCCACCTGTTGCACCAGTTCCTGTCGCTGGCCGCCAACAACCGCCCCGACGACTTTGGCGGAAGTCTGGACAACCGCCTGCGTTACCCGCTGGAAGTTCTGGGCGCCGTCACAGCCGCCGTGAAGGATGCGGCGGTGGTGGGCATCCGCGTCAGCGTCGATGATCTGATGCCGGACGGGCTGAACGCCGCGGAACAGCGGCAGGTGGTGGCGGCGGCGGTTCAGGTGCCGGGCGTGGCCTTTGTCAATGCCTCGGTCGCGGCCTACCAGTGGCCCAGCATCGGCCACCACGTCGCGGACATGAGCGCGCCGCCGCATCCCTACCTTGCGCAGACGGTCGCCTTGCGCCAGGTGATCGGGACATTGCCGCTTCTGACCGCCAACCGCTATCAGACGCTGGATCACGCTGAAACGGCGCTGGAAACCGGCGCCATCGACATGGTGGGCATGAACCGCGCCCACATGGCCGACCCCGATCTGATCGCCAAGGCGACCAAAGGGAACGAGACCGATATACGCCCCTGTGTGGCGGGCAATTTCTGCATCGGTCAGGTGGCGCTGCACCGCCCGATTTCGTGCATGATGAACCCCCGCGTCGGAAAGGAAGACATCTGGACCGAACGGCCCGCCCCCGCGGATTCGCCCCGCCGCGTGCTGGTGGTGGGCGCCGGACCCGCGGGCATGGAGGCGGCACGCGTCGCCGCCCTGCGTGGGCATGAGGTGGAGGTGTGGGATGCTGCCGATGCGCCGGGCGGCAAGTTGTCGCTCGCGGGTACTGGCCACCGCCGGGCCGACCTGCACAAGATGCGTGACTGGCTGGTGCGCCAGCTTGGGCCAGCTGGCGTGACCCTGCGGATGGGGCAGCGTGCCACACCGGACAGCATCGCTGCGCATGGTGCAGACGCGGTTGTGCTGGCCACCGGCGCGGTGCCCGACACCGCCGCCGACGGACAGGCGATCAGCGTTGAACAGGCCTTGGCGATGCCCCGCAGCGGATGGTCGGGCAAGCGGGTCGTGATCGACGATCAGGCGGGCAGTTGGGCAACGCTGTCGGCGGCGGAAACCTTGGCCGCGCACGGCGCGCGGGTCACCGTGCTGTGCCGACCTGACAGCCCGCTGTGGGATGTGACGATCTATTCGCGCATGACCGCGCTGGAACGGCTGGCACAGGCCGGTGTTGCCTTGCGCCCGGCCACGCTGGTAACCGGCTTTGGCCCCGGTCTGGTCCAGACGCGGCACAAATACGCCGGTGACACCGCCAGCCTGCCGTTTGACCGGCTCATATTCTCCGGTCGGGGCACGGGTGCCTTCGCGCTGCAATCCGCGTTGGAGGCGCGGGGCGTGGCGGTTCACCCGGTCGGCGATGCCAACGCCCCGCGCACCCTGATGGAAGCGATGCATGATGCCCAGGCGATTGCCCGAAAACTGTGAGTCCCCATGAAACCTGCCTTTGATGCCGATGTGATCGTCGTGGGGGCCGGGTCGGCGGGGTCGGTCGTGGCCGGAACGCTGGCACGGGACCCAGCCCGCCGCGTCCTGCTGATCGAGGCTGGCCCGCGTGACTGGAACCCCCTGCTGCGCGTGCCATTGATGACCGGCGTGTTGCTGCGCGGCCGATATGCCAACTGGTTCTACCACAGCGAACCCGAGCCGGGCCTGAACGGTCGGTCGCTGTTCTGGCCGCGCGGCAAGGTGTTGGGCGGGTCCAGCGCGATCAACGGCATGGTCTGGACGCGCGGCGCACCCGACGATTACAACGGCTGGGCACAGCGCGGCCTGCCGGACTGGACATGGGACCGGGTGCTGGCCCGCTTCAAGGCGCTGGAATCCTATTGGGCCGGTCCGAATGACTGGCACGGCGGTGACGGTCCGCAACCCTTGACCCGGCTTGCCGGGCTCCACCCGCTCAGCCACGCGTTCCTGGAGGCGGGGCAGCAGGCAGGCCACGCCATCTGCGCCGATTTCAATGCACCCGGGGCCGCGGGTGTGGGGCAATACGACTTCTGCATCAAGGAAGGGCGCCGGGTGTCGGCCGCCACGTCGTTCCTGAAAAGCCGCCCGAACCTGACGGTGCTGACGGATGCCCACGTGCTGCGGGTGGTCGTCGAAGGAACCCGGGCGATCGGGGTAGAGGTCTTGGTCAAGGGCGAGCGACTGTTTTGCGGTGCGGATGAAACGGTGCTGTCGGGCGGCACGGTGAACACCCCGCAAGTGATGATGCTGTCGGGCCTCGGCCCGGCGGAGGCGTTGCGCGCCCACGGCATCGCGGTGGTGCGCGACCTGCCCGGCGTCGGCCGCAACCTGCGCGATCACCTGCTGGTGCGGGTGGAACATGATTGCACCGAACCCGTCACCCTGCACGGCTTGTTGCGCCCCGACCGCGCGGCGCTGGCACTTGCACGGGCTTTGACGACCGGCACCGGCCCTGCGGCGCGCTTTCCGCTCGAGGTGGGGGCCTATCTGCGCTCTGACCCGACGCGCGACATGGCCGATCTGCAAAGCCACTTCCTTCCCGGCCTCTCCACAGCCGCCGTACGCTGGCCTTGGAAGGCCATGGACCCCAAGGCGGGACACGGCTTTTTCGCCAACGTCTACCAGTTGCGCCCGGAGTCGACCGGCGAAATCGCCTTGCGTTCTGCCGATCCGCTGGCAGCGCCGGTGATCCGCGGCAACTATCTTTCGGACCCCGGCGATCTGGTGGTGCTGCGTGCCGGGGTGCGCGCCTTGCGCGACATCTTCCGGCAGCCCGCCTTTGCCCGCTGGCGCGGCGCCGAACGCAGCCCCGGTGCCGCACGCCAGACCGATGCCGACCTGGACCTGTGGATTCGCGCCACCGCCGACACCGTGTTCCACCCCGTCGGCACCTGCCGGATGGGACAGGATGCCTTGGCCGTCACCGACAGCCGGTTGCGGGTGCATGGCATTGATGGACTGCGCATCGCCGATGCGTCCGTCATGCCGACAATGCCCGGCTGCAATACCCACGCCCCCAGCATGATGATCGGCGCACAATGCGCGGCCTTCATCGCGGGCGAACGCCACGAGGAGGCCGCCGCATGACCACCACCGAAGATCTTGCCGCAAGGCTGGAGTCCGTGCGCGCCAAGCGTGGCTATCTGTTGCCGCACCACGGCCTGATGGCGCTGACCGCACCCGACCTGCTGGCGGCCTATGACGCGGCCTATACCGCGCTGGCGCTGCAGGACCGCCTGCTTAGCCACCACGACCGGGAATTCGTCTGGCTGGCGATCCTGATCGCGACGGACGAGGCGATTGCCACCCACCATATCGCCAAGTTCACCGCCGCAGGTGGCACCGATGCCGAAGCCGCTGCCGCCCTGTCGCTGACAGCCACGGTCTGCGGCTTTCGTGCCTTTGGCTTCGTGCGGGACCACTGGGCCGGACATCTGCCGGGGCTGGACCTTGAGGCGCTCTGGCGCGACACGGTGGACCGGGCGGGCGTTGGCGCAGATCGGCGGTTGGTGCAATTGGCTGCCTGTGCTGTGCAGGTCTGCAACGGCGACTGGAAGGGTCTGGAATGGCAGATCCGCGCCGCCTACGCCGCCGGCGTTCCCGAGGCCGAACTGGCCGAGGCGATATCGCTGTGCATGTTTCCCGGTTCGGTGCCCTATTTCGTCGAAGCCGCCAAGGTATGGCAACGCCTGATCGCCGCCGACCGGGTATCCGCGTCAGCGCCGTTCCGCGCCTGGGCCGCGCTGAGCCAAGGGGGCCACGGCACATGACCGAAGACGCGCTGCGCGACAGGCTGGAACAGCTGCGCGCGACGCGCGGCTTCCTGCTGCCGCATCATGGCGCGCTGGCCGCCGGGGCGCCGGGGCTGCATGACGCCTATCTTGCGATGTATCGGGAGTTGACGGTTGCCCCGCGTGTGCTGTCGCCGCTGGACCGCGAATGCGTCTGGCTGGCAATCCTTGTCGTGGCGCGCGAGGGCATCGGCACGCATCATCTGGAATTGTTTCGTCAGCACGGCGGCACCGATGCCTTGGCGACGGCGCTGATCACGCTGGCCGGAATGGCCCCCAGCCTTGATGCACTGGCCTTCTCGCGCACCCACTGGGCGGGGCAACTGGCGGCGCTTGACCCCGCCGCCGCCTATGACCACGCAGTGGCGGCCTTGCGCCCACCGTTGCCGGAAGCCACCGCGGAACTTGCGCTGCTGGCGGCGCATGCCGCGCGCCACGCCACCGACGGTGTGGCGCACCATCTGCGCCGCGCCTATGCCTTGGGGGTGGACGAAGCGGCGATGGTCGAAGCGCTGAGCTACATCATCTGGCCGTGTGGCGTGAACGCCTTTGTCTCGGCGTGCGAGACATGGCACGCGCTGATGCAGGCGGGCGCGGTGACCCCGTCGCCCCGGTTCAAGGTATGGGCCGACATGGGTGGTCTGGGGGCCTTTGCGCCCGGCGCCGGGGCGCAAGTGGGCGGATTTCAAACAGAGGAAAACCGGGAATGACAACTGATGCAAAGACCCTCGTGCGCGACTATTTGGCCGCCATGGAGGCGCGCGATCTGCCGCGCGCCCAAGCCATGCTGGCGCCCGGATTTGCGATGGTGTTCCCGGGGGACGTCCGGATGACATCGCTCGCGCAGGTGCTGGACTGGGCGGCGCCCCGCTATCGCTGGGTGAAAAAACGGTTCGACCGTTTTGATGCAGCGGGCGATGTGGTGTACTGTATCGGTACGCTTTATGGGGAATGGCCCGATGGCTCGGCCTTCGAAGGCATTCGCTTTATTGACCGCTTTGAAGTGCGAGACGGCAAACTGGCGCAGCAGGATGTCTGGAACGACATGGGCGAGCTGCGCCCCCGCTGACCCGCTGCGCGATTTCTTGACCAAGAGATCTGATCGGAGCCTTTTATAAGGCTCCGGTTCGGACCCTTGCGAGGGGCCGGTCCGGGCGAAAAGCTCGGGGCGGAGTGTTCCGAAAAACACCGCTTGTGCCATAGACAAGCCGTCAGGACCCGCCTTGAAACCGCGCGCCCATTTCCAGCATCTCAGCGGTGCCGATCCGCTCGTTCAGTCCGTTGAAATCGAACATCCGGTCTTTGAACGCAGTATTCGACCCGGTGGCGCGCAAGCTGGCATAATACTCCTCCGCCGCCTTGGCCAAGGACCGCACGATGCCGCCTGGAAAGATCACAAGCGAGAATCCGAGCGTGTCCAGATCGGCGGCCGAGGTAATGGGCGTCGCGCCGCCTTCGACCATATTGGCCATCAGCGGCACGCGGCCGCGGAAGGTTGCGCAGATCGCGCGCAATTCATCGACGCTGCGCGGCGCCTCGATGAACAGCGCGTCGGCGCCCGCTTCCAGATAAAGGCCCGCACGGTCCACCGCGGCCTGAAATCCTTCAACCGCTATCGCATCGGTGCGCGCAATGATCAGCGTGTCGCGGCTGTTGCGCGCGTCTGCCATCGCGGCGATTTTGCCTGCCATTTCGGTCGCCGGAATAAGGGACTTGTCCGCCAGATGGCCACAGCGTTTCGGATAACCCTGATCCTCGACCTGCAAGGCATTTGCCCCGGCGCGCTCATAGACCGTCATGGTGCGTCGCGCGTTCAGGGCGTTACCGAACCCGGTGTCGGCATCAATGATGACCGGCAAATCGACCCGGTCGCGGATGAGCGCCATCGTGTCGGCCATCTCGCTCATGGTGGAAAGGCCGATATCCGGGCGGCCCAGCTTGGTATAGGCCACGGCCGCGCCGGAAAGATACAGCGCTTCGAACCCCGCCTGCGCCGCCAACAGCGCGGTCAGGCCGTCATAGACACCGGGGGCAACCAGGATCGGGGCGCGGGCCAGCCGGTTACGCAAGGTCATGTCAGGCCCTCCAGCATGGTTGCCGCTTCCGCGCAGGTCATCCGTGTGGCGATGGACCCAAGCGACACCAGTGTCGCCTCATGCACCACCGGATCAAAGGCCGCGCAGCCGTCGGTCAGCAAGATGGTGCGGATGTCGCGCAGATGGGCATCGCGAAGGCTGGATGCCACGCCGCCGTTGGTGACGATACCGCCAATGATCAACGTGTCGATGCCCAGCGCCTTGACCACCCAATCCATCCGGCTTTGGTAGAATACGGAATAATTGACCTTCTCCACCACGAAATCAGGCGTCAGCAACGCATCCACAACCTGGTTGCCCCAACTGCCGGGGGCAAAGTCGCCCTTGGCCAGAAAGGGGCGCAGTTTTCGCAGGTGGGCGGCGATGATCGGCTCCCCCCCCAACCCGGGCACGAGTGTGAACTGGGCCGAGATATGGCTGCCCCCGCGTGCGCGCAACACATCGCGGATGGGCAGGACGCGCCCCGGAAGGGCGGCCATTTCCGGCTGCCCCAGCCCGGCACGGCCATAGGCGCCGTCGGGATGAAGGAAATCATTCTGCAGGTCGACGGTCAGCAGCGCGGTGCGGGCGGGGTTCAGGGCGTCGGTCATGCTGTCACCTCCTGCCGGGTCAAGATCAGGTTCCCCCAAGCATCGACGCGCCCTTGCAGACCGGGCTCGATGACGATGGTGGTGTCGGGTTGTTCAAGGATCGCCGGGCCGCTGACCACCGCGCCCAGCGCAAGGCCCAACCGGTCCCAGATCGCGGCGTCCACCCATGCGCCGCCCAGATGGGCTCGGCGGCTGCCCCGGCGGGCGGCCTCCAAGGTGGCCGCCGGGTCGGGGGCAAAAGCGGTCAAGTCGAATTTGGGCCGGATGCCGGTGATGGCGCTGCGCAGGTTGAGGATGCGCGTCGTGCCACCGGGCAGCAGCCGCCCATAGGTCGCCAAATACGCCGCATCAAAGGCTGCAGCAATCTCAGCGCCCGTCGGCGGCACGATCCGCCCCTCTGCAACGGTCACCGGCAGCGGAACCGCAACCGTATGGGTCTGCCCCACATACGCCATGTCGAGCGCGAATTCCGCCAGCCGCCCGGCAAAGCTGACGCCCGCCGCATCCAGTTGCGCCTGCCCCGCGTCATGGTGCCCCTGCATCAGCGTGGCCAGTCCGGCGGTATCCACCCCAGCGGTCATGGCGTTCACCGTCTGCACGAAATCGGCGCGCATGTCGGCGATCACGCACCCCATGGCCGAGGTCACACCGGGATACCGCGGCACGATGGCCGACCCGAGGCCCACTTCCTGCATCAGCGCACCGGCATGCAGCGCGCCGCCGCCGCCGAAAGGCATGAAGGCAAAACGCTTTGGATCGTGCCCGCGTTCGATGCTGACCAGCCGGATCGCCCCCGCCATGCGGCTGTTGGCCACGCGCAAGATCGCCTCGGCGGCGGCATCAGGGTCGAGCCCCAGCGGCTTGCCGACATGTTCTGCAATGGCCGCCCGCGCCGCCGCCACATCCAGTTGCGCGATGCCGCCAATCGGACGCGCGGGATCGATGCGGCCCAGCGCGATGTTCGCGTCGGTGACCGTGGGTCGGGTATTGCCGCGCCCATAGGCCACCGGCCCCGGCGTCGACCCGGCCGATTCCGGCCCGATGTTCAGCAATCCGCCCTTGTCGACCCAGGCGATCGACCCGCCCCCGGCGCCGATGGTGGTGATTTCAATCATCGGGGTGCGGATGACCATGCCGAAATCAATCGAGGTCTGCGCCGCCAACGCTGCGCGGCCATGTTCCACCAGCGAGACATCGAAGGACGTGCCGCCGATATCGCCCGTGATCACATCGGGGTAGCCGGCCGTCTGGGCAATATAGGCCGCCGCGATCACCCCCGCAGCGGGGCCGGACAGCGCGGTCCGCACGGGCCGGGCGCAGGCGGTATCCACCGTCATCACCCCGCCGTTGGACTGCACGATCAGGAACTCGCCGCCAAAGCCCTGCCCCCGCAAGGCCTGTTCCAGCCGTCCGACGTAGCCCGACACCTCGGGTTGCAGATAGGCGTTCAGCGCGGTGGTGGAAAACCGCTCGAACTCGCGGATTTCCGGCAGGATCAACGAACTGGCCGACACATGGTCGTTGGGCCAGACCCGGCGCACGGCATCCAGTGCCGCCATCTCGTTGGCCGGGTTGGCATAGGCGTTGACGAACAGCACCGCGACCGCCTGACACCCCGCCGCCAGAAGGGTGCGCGCGGCATCCTCGACTTCGGGCGGGTTGACGGCGGTCAGCACCGTGCCATCGGCGAGGGTGCGCTCGGCCACCTCCAGCCGCAAGTCGCGCGGCACAACCGGCTCGAAATCCCCGCGCAGGCCCCAGGTCCGGGGCCGGTCGCGGCGTCGCATCTCCAGCACGTCACGGAACCCAGCGGTGGTGATGATGCCGATGCGCGCGCCCTTGCGTTCCAACAGCGCGTTGGTGCCCGCCGTCGTGCCATGCACCACCGAAGCGATGCGCCCGAAATCGAACACGCAGGCCGAAATCCCCGCCAAGAACCCCGCCGACTGGTCAGGCCGACTGGTGGGGACCTTGGCCACGCTGGTTTTGCCAGTGGCTTCGTCCAGCACGAACACGTCGGTGAATGTGCCTCCGACATCCACTCCGACCATCAGGGACCGCATCATGCCGACACCTCGCGCCACGCAGGGCCATAACTGTCATCAGCGGCCTGCGCGCTGACATATCCCAGCCGCACATCGCGGGCGATGCGGGCGGGGTCGCGCGCCGAAGGCGGGCCAAAGCCGCCGCCACCCGGTGTTTCCAGCCGCACGGTCTGGCCGCGCTTCAGCGGAATGCCAACCATCTTGGACACCATCGGCGGCTCGGCCCGCCCATCGTCGGTCTGATAGGTGAAGTGGTTCAGCGCAGCCGGCCCGCCGCCATCCACGCCCTGAGGCGGGTACAGGCCACGTTCACCGAACAGGAACGCCTCGGCCTTCTGCTCCATCACCTCGATCTCGTAGATGGCACCAAGGCCGCCGCGGTGCTGCCCGGCCCCGCCGCTGTCGGGGCGCAGGGCCCATTGGCGGAAGATCACCGGATAGGCACTTTCCAGTATCTCGACCGGCGGAATGGTTGCGGTCGAAATCGGCGCGTTGCCGTGGTTCAGCCCGTCGCCATCCGGCGTGCCGCCGTGGCCCCCGCCATAGAACGAAAACATCACCCAGCGCCGCCCGTCGCCCCGGTGCCCGGCAATCGACAGGGCGTTGATGGTGCCGTAGGCGTTTGCCACCACCTTGCCCGGCGCCACTTGAGCAAAGGCGGAAAACATCACGTCGATCATCCGCAGGATGGTTTCTGTATACCCCCCCGTCGGCGCGGGGAATTCCGCCGCCAGCAGCGACCTTTCGGGGATCACCACACGGATCGGCCGCATCACCCCGGCGTTTGCCGGAAGCAGCGGAAAGATATGCTTGATCGCCACATAGACGCAGGCGATTGCGGTGCCGCGGCTGATGTTGACAGGACCGGCCGTCGCAGGCGCCGAGCCGGTGAAATCCAGGGTCAATTCCTCGCCCTTGATCTCGACGGCGACGCGGATCGGCAGAGGGGTGTCGGAAATGCCGTCGTTGTCCAGAAAATCAGACGCTTCCCACCGCCCGTCCGGCAGCGCGGCGAATTCGGCCCGTGCCAACCGCTCGGCCCGGTCCGATAGCGCGTCCAGCGCCGCGCGCACCGTATCGGCGCCGTATTCCGCGATCAGCGCATCCAGCCGCCGCACGCCAAGATCCAGCGCGTTCATCTGACCGTTCAGGTCGCCTTGGGCCGACTGCGGCAGGCGGGTGTTGCGCAACAGGATATCGACGATGTCCTGTTGCAGCACGCCGGCGCGCATCAGACGCACGGGGGGCAGCACGAAGGCTTCCTGAAACACCTCGGTCGCGCGGGGGTTGTAGTTGCCCGGCACAGCGCCCCCGACATCATGCCAGTGCCCGACTGACGCGAGGTGGCAAAACAGCTTGCCGTCGTGGAAGTACGGCCGCACCAGCCGCATGTCCGACAGGTGCGTTCCGCCGATGTGGGCGTCGTTGAACACCCACATATCCCCATCGGCAATGTCGTCGCCCGCCTTGTCGATCACCGCGCGCACGGCGAATGACATCACGCCCACAAAGATCGGCAGCCCCGATTTGCCCTGCACCAAGGTGTCACCGCTGACGGCATGATAGATGCCGTGGCTGGCATCATGCGCTTCGGCAATGATCGGGTTGAAGGCCGACCGGAACAGCGTCGCGTCCATCTCGTCGGCGATCTGTTCCATCCGCCCGGCCAGAACCGCCAGCGTGATCGGGTCGATTGTCATGCGGCGCGGCCCCCTGTGTCTGGCCAGCGGGGGTTGCCCCACATCGCGGCCCGTTTCCTGTATGATTTATCATACCGCTTTCGGTTCATATGAAACTTGATGTTGCGACAAAAGTCCATACAGGATTATGGTAGGACAGAGCGTTCAGCAGTATCGTCGCAAAGGGTTTCGCATGACGCAGATGGTGGCAAGCCAGGCACCGGACGGCAGCAAGGCGCGACGCGTCTATCTTTTGCTACGGGACGAGATTCTGGGGGGCCATCTGGCGCCTGGGGATTCGTTGCCCGGGGAACTGAAGCTTGCGGAATTGCACGGTGTCTCGCGCGTGACCATCCGCCGCGCGCTGGAGGGGCTGGAAACCGACGGCTTGATCGAACGTCGGGCAGGGTCGGGCACATCGGTGCGTGCGCCGGGCGCGCAACCGGGCCAGATCATTGCCGATCTTGCCACCCTGATGCCGCAACTGCGCTGGATGGAGGAGGCGACAACCGCGCGGCTGCTGGCGTTTTCCTATGGCGTTCCCCCTGGCCCGGTGGCCGAGGCGCTGGGTCTGGCCGAGGGCGCAAGGGTGCAACGCGCCGTGCGCCTGCGTTTGGCCGGGGGCCTGCCCTTTTCGCACCTGACAACGCAGGTGCCTGAACCGATTGCCCAAGGCTATTCCGAATCCGATCTGGCGACGACGCCGCTGTTTCGCCTTCTGGAACGGCGCGGTGTGGTGGTGGACCACGCGCGCCAGTCGGTTTCTGCCGTCCTGGCCACGCCCGAGGTGGCCGAGGCGCTGGAACTGTCGGTCGGGGCGCCGCTGATTTCGCTGACACGGGTGGTTTATGACGCCGCCGGAAATGGCGTGGAACATCTGTCCGCGCTCTATCGGCCTGACAGGTTCCGGCTGGAGATGACGCTGAACCGGGTGGGCGCGGCGGACGCGCGGCATTGGGAACCCGTGGTGGTGGCGGGCAGCGGCGAAAAGGCGGGACCATGACCGGCGCACCTGCCACCCTGTTCGACAAGCTGTGGTCCGCGCACGAGGTGGTGCGGCGCGACGACGGCGCATCGCTGCTGTGGGTGGACCGGCATCTGGTGCACGAGGGGTCGCACCACGGCTTTGCCAAACTCGCAGCGCGCGACTTGCCGGTGGCCCGACCGGACCTGACCTTTGCCGTGGCCGACCATTACGTGCCGACCCGTGGGGTGCCCGCCGTCGGCTCCGACATCGCCCGGATGATCCGGCAACTGGCCGAGAACGCGGCCCGCCACGGCATCCGGCATTTTGGCATGGGCGACGCGCGGCAGGGGATCGTGCATGTGATCGGACCGGAACTGGGGCTAACGCTGCCGGGCCTGCTGGTGGTGTGCGGCGACAGCCACACCTCGACTCACGGGGCGCTAGGGGCGATGGCCTTTGGCATCGGGGCCACGGAAGTGGCGCATGTGCTGGCAACGCAGACGCTGTGGCAGAAGAAGCCCCGGCGCATGCGGCTGCGATTTGACGGCGCACTTGGCCCCGGTGTGGGGGCCAAGGACATGGCGCTGAACTGGATCGCCCGGCTGGGTGCAGATGGCGCCGGGGGCCATGCCATTGAATATGCCGGCTCAGCGGTGCGCGCGCTCAGCGTCGAAGGGCGTTTGACGCTGTGCAACCTGTCGATCGAAGGTGGCGGGCGGCTTGGCATTGTTGCGCCCGATGCGGCCACGCTGGATTGGCTGCGCGGGCGCGACTTCGCCCCCGCCGACTGGGACCACGCCGCCGAGGCGTGGGCGGCGCTGGTGTCGGACCCGGACGCTGTCTTTGACCGCGAAGAGGTGATCGACGCCACCGAAATCGCCCCCATCGTCACTTGGGGCACGAGCCCCGAAGAGGCGTTGCCGATCACCGCGACCGTGCCAGACCCCGACCGCGCCGGGGCGGCGGCCGACCGGGTGCGCGCGGCGCTGGATTACATGGGTCTGGTCCCCGGTCGCCCACTGATCGGCACGCCTGTGGATCAGGTGTTCATCGGGTCCTGCACCAACGCCCGCATCGAGGATCTGCGCGCCGCCGCCGCGGTGCTGGCAGGCCGCCGGGCGCGTGTGCCGGGGCGGGTGTCACCCGGTTCGGCGCAGGTGGCCGCGCAGGCCATGGCCGAAGGGCTGGACCGCGTGTTCATCGAGGCCGGGCTGGATTGGGTGGGGTCGGGCTGTTCAATGTGCGTTGGCATGAATGGCGATCTGGTGGCACCGGGGATGCGCTGCGCGTCCACCACCAACCGCAATTTCCGGGGGCGGCAGGGGCCGGGGGCGCGCACGCACCTCATGTCCCCCGCGATGGTCGCCGCTGCGGCGGTGACCGGCACGTTGGCCGATGTGCGCCCGCTGTTGAAAGGGCGGGTGTGATGGCGGGGTGGAGCGAGCATACCGGGCAAGCCGTCGGACTGCCGCTGGAGAACGTGGACACCGACCAGCTGATCCCGGCGCGGTTCATGTCGGCGCCCCGGTCTGCGGGCTATGGCGGGTATCTGTTGCACGACCTGCGGCAGGGACCTGATGGCGCGCCCGACCCTGCGTTCCCGCTCAACCGCGCGGAAGGGGCCAGCATCCTCATTGCCCGGCGCAACTTTGGCTGCGGGTCCAGCCGCGAGGCGGCGGTCTATGCGCTGGCCGATGCCGGGTTCCGCGTGGTGGTCGCGCCCAGCTTTGGCGACATCTTTGCCAGCAACGCGGTGGGCAACGGTGTGCTCCCCGCCCGCGTGACCGATGCCGACGCAGAAAGCCTGCTGAACCGCGCGCCGCTGGCACTGACCGTAGATCTGGAGGCTTGCGAACTTCGCCACAAGGGCGGCACGGTGCCGTTCGAGATTGATCCGGTGTGGCGGCTGAAGCTGATCAACGGCTGGGACGATATTGACCTGACACGCGCCTACGGCGACCGGATTGCCGCGCATGCCACCCGCTGGGCCGCACAAGCCCCGTGGTCGGTGCCGCCGGGCTGACGGCGGCGCCGGTGCCCACCCTGCCCACGCCAGCCCGTTGACTTGCACTCGCCCGTTGCCGGCCGGCGAGGTGACGCGGATGCGGTAGCGAACCTCAGCGGCAGAGCGATCCGGTGTTGGACGAGACGCAGCATGGCTATACGCAGGTGCCTGCGTCCTTGATTCTGCAGGTGTGATTCATGCTGTTCGCTTATGCCCCCGATAGCGCAAAGCTGCGCCTGCTGCCCGCTGATGCGGACCTCACCAGTGCGATATGGGTTGATCTGTGCCGCCCCGCACCTGACGAGGTGACGCGCGTCGCGGGTCTTGGGGTCGAAGTGCCCACGCTGGAAGACATGGAGGAAATCGAACTGTCGAACCGGCTTTACCGCGAAGGCGGGGCCGATTACCTGACCGTCGTTCTGCCCGGAATGAGCGGCACCCAAGGGTCGCATTCGGGCCCGGTCTGCTTCATCCTGACCACCGACCGGCTGATCACCGTGCGCCATCACGCGCCGCGCCCGTTCGAAACCTATCCGCAACGGGCTGACAAGGTTGGGCCGGGGTGTGGCGATCCGCAGCGGTTGCTGGTGTCCCTGATGGAGGAAATCGTCGGGCGTCTGGCCGACCTGCTGGAGGGGTCGGGCAAGGCGCTGGACGCCATCGTGCGCCGCGTGGTGGGCGATGACGGGTCCGGACTGTCGGATGCCCTGCGCGAGGTGGCGCGGGAAAGCGACCTGATCAGTCGGGTGCGTTTGTCGCTTTTGACGCTGGAACGCGCGATCAGCTATTTCGGCCAGACAGCCAACGCAGCCGATCTACGCCCGGCGATCAAGGGCCTGATGCGCGACATCCAGGCGCTGGAGGTCCATGGCGATTTCCTGACCAACCGCATCGCGATGGCGTCGGACCTGACCTTGGGCATGATTTCGGTCGAACAGAACAAGACGGTCAAGATCGTGTCGGTGGTGGCGGTGATCTTCCTGCCACCCACCGTGATTGCCAGCGCCTATGGCATGAACTTTGCCAACATGCCGGAACTGGATTGGCGCTGGGGGTATCCGATGGCGGTCGGGCTCATGCTGGCTTCGGCTGTGGGCACCTACCTGTTCTTCCGCTGGAAGCGCTGGCTGTCATGACGATGTCCAACCCGCCCCCAGTTGGAGTCTCAGGCGGCGGTATGATCGTCGCCGTCGTCGGGCCATCGGGGGCGGGCAAGGACACGCTGATCGCGGGGGCGCTGCGGGCAGAACCCGGCTTGCGGCTGGTGCGGCGGGTGATCACCCGGCCTTGCGATGCGGGCAGCGAAGATTTCGAAGGTGTGACCGAGGCTGACTTCGCGGCACGCCAGCTGCAAGGCGACTTTGCGCTCCACTGGGAAGCGCATGGCCTGCGCTATGGCATCCCGCGCGCACAGGTGACAGGGCCGGGCATCATCATCTTCAACGGGTCGCGCGTGGCCCTGCCGCTGGCACAGGCGCGGTTCCCCGGACTGCGGGTCGTGCTGGTGACTGCGCCCGATGCGGTGTTGGCGGCGCGTCTGGCCGCGCGCGGGCGCGAAACCGCCGACAACATCCGCGCCCGGCTGGCCCGCGCGGCGTTCACCCTGCCCGATGGCATCGACGCCGTGACCGTGGTCAACGAAGGCACCCCCGAACAGGGCGTCGCGCGGTTCTTGGCGGCGCTTCAGCCGGTCAGGGCATAGCGGTGGATCAGGTGGAACCGGCCCGCGCCATCTTCGCCAAACAGGCACAGATCCTCGATCACGAAGGGGCGCGGCAGCGTCGGGGCCAGATGCGCAAGGGCCACGGCGCCGACCGTTTCGGCACGCGCAAGGTCCAGCCGGTCTGTCAGCGTCAGGTGGAACTGGAATTCCTCCATCACAAAGGGATAGCCCCATCGGGCCAACAGGCTGCGCTGGCGCACGGTCAGCCGGTCGGGGCGGCGACGGGCGGTTTCGGCCTCGGTCAGCGGTGCGCGCAGAACGTCGGTGCCCTCGACGACCGCAGCGCCCAGCCGCTGGATTTCGCCGGGCTCGCCATCGGGCACGAGCGCAAGGAAGCCGTGCAGGTTCGCCAGCCGCAATCCGGGGCACGACGCGGGCGCCACGCAGGCGGCCAGTGCCTCAACCGCGGCAGCGATTGCGGCACCCGTCACACCGGGCGCCGGCCGGAAGGGCGCGCGGAGCGTGCCGTGAAAGCCATATTTGCGCGGCGCGGCGGTCATGTCGGCCAAATCGGGCATGTCGGGCTGCGGCACAGCGCAGCCCCGCGCGGCATCCCACCCCAGCCACGCGGCTGCGGCCGTGGCAAAGGCCCCGGGTCGCGGGGCATAATAGACCGCGAAGCGTTTGTATTTTTCCATGACGGCGAACCCGGCGGATAACTGTCACAGAGTTTGCGACACTGATCGCCAATCCAACCGTTCGCGCCGAAAATGACAAGACAGGACTGCATCCAATGACGACCGAGACGATCCTTGCCAATGCCGAGCTGGTGCTGCCGCATGAGGTGATCCGCGGATCGCTGCGCCTGTCGGGCGGGCACATCCGCGACATTGCCGCCGGTGCATCGGTGCCTCCGGGGGCAATCGACTGCGACGGCGATCTGGTGATGCCGGGGCTGATCGAGCTGCACACCGACACTCTGGAACGCCACATCCAGCCGCGCCCCAAGGTGGACTGGCCCCATGCCGCCGCCATCATCGCCCATGATGCCGAACTGGCCAGCGTCGGCATCACCACGGTGTTCGATGCGTTGCGGGTAGGGTCGGTCGTGTCGAACACCAAGTTGGGCTATGGCGAATATGCCCGCGCGCTGGCCGATGAAATTCTGGACCTTCGGGCGCAAGGCGCGCTGCGCGTCAGCCATTTCCTGCACCTGCGCGCCGAACTCTGTTCCGAAACCCTGATCGAAGAGCTGGCCAAGTTCGGCGCTGCGGACCGGATCGGCATTGTCAGCCTGATGGATCACACCCCCGGCCAGCGCCAGTTCAGCGACCTGACCCAGTTGCGCAACTACGTCACGGGCAAATATGGCCTTTCCGAGGCGGAGTTTGCCCTGCATATCGAAGGTCGGCGGGCGCTGTCGGCCCGGATCGGCGGCGCGCACGAGGCGGCGGCGGTCGCGGCGGCGCGGCGCTATGGCGCGGTGCTGGCCAGCCATGATGACACCACCGCGCCGCAGGTCGCGGTCAGCGCAGGGCATGGCGTGCGCTTTGCCGAATTCCCCACCACCGAGACGGCGGCAGCCGCCTGTCGCGCCCACGGAATTCAGGTGATGATGGGGGCGCCGAACCTGATCCGCGGCGGGTCCCATTCCGGCAACGTTGCGGCAGAAACGCTGGCAGGCGCCGGCCTGCTCGATATCTTGTCCTCGGATTATGTGCCGTCAGCGTTGTTGTCGGGCGGGCTGATGCTGGGCGATCTGTGGGGCGATCTGGCGCGCGGCATCGCCACGGTTACCGCCGCCCCCGCCGCCGCGGCAGGTCTGACCGACCGTGGGCGGCTGGAGGTGGGGGCGCGGGCCGATGTGATCCGCGTCACACGGATCGGGCGGGCGGGTGCGGTGCGTGGCGTCTGGGTCGAAGGCCAGCGGGCGGGCTGACGCCGGGTTGCCGCCGCGCTCGGGTCAGGCCCGGCCCGTAGGATCGAAAATCGCCCGGGCCTCGGCGCGGCCCCGCTCGGTCAGCACAAGCCCCTCGCCCCGGCGCAAGATCAAGCCCCGGTCCAGCCCGTGTACGATCACCTCGGCGGCGCGCTGTGGCGGCCAGCGCAAATGGTCCGACAGCGCCGCGGCGGTGCATTCGGTTGCGGCATCCGGCCCACCTTCGTGCGTGTGCAGATGCGCGACCAGCGTCAGCGCGGCCCGGTCCGCCGCCTCGGCCCGTCGGCGCAACAGCCGCGCGACAATGCCGCGACGCGGCCCCGCCACCAGCGCCAGCCCGAACAGCGCGCCCGCACAGACCGCCATCATCCCGCCGATCGACACGTCAAGCGCAAAGGCCGCCGCCTGCCCCGCCCCTGCGGCGACGACCGCCAGTGCCGCCGCCAGCCCCAGCGCGCGGCCCGGACGGTCGGTCAAGAACAGCGCGGTGGCCGATGGAACAATGGCGAAGGCGATGAACAGGATGGCGCCCACCGCCTCGAAACTCGCCACCGCCGTTACCGAGGTCAGCACCAGCAGCCCCTGATGCAGCAATCCCGGCGCCAGCCCAAGCGCCGCCGCAAGCGCGGGGTCAAAGCTGCCCAGCTTCAGCTCCTTCCAGAACGCGGCCACAAAGGCGACATTCACCACCAGCACCGCGCCCAGAGTCAGCACGGAAACCGGCACCTCGATGCCGCCGAGTTCCCTGGTTTCAAGCCAGACAAAGCCGATTTCGCCCAGCAGAACGGTATCGACATCGACATGCACATCGCGGGCATAGATGTTGATAAGCAACACCCCCGCTGCGAACAGGGCCGGAAACACCAGCCCGATCGCCGCGTCCGACGCCACGATCCGCGACCGCTGCAGCGCGCCCGTCAGAGCGACGGTCGCCACCCCGGCCAGCGCAGCACCCAGCAGTTGCACCGGGCCAGAGGTGGCGCCGGTCAGCATCCAGACCACCACGATGCCGAGCACGATGGAATGGGCCACGGCATCTGTCAGCATGGCGGTGCCGCGCAAAACCAAGAACAGCCCGAGTGGCGCCGCCGCCACACCGACCAGCGCACCAGTCAGAAAGATTGCCACCATCGGTTCGGCCAGCATTACCCCGGCCCTCCGCGGCCCGGTCCGGGTTCGGCCTGCCCTTTGTCGGTCAGCACCCAGTGGCGGGTCGATTCCGGGGCATGCGACACCTCGCGCACCATCCCCGCCGCCGCCAGACGATCCAGCGTGCGGGCGGTCGCGGTGCCGTGTGCGGCATCGATCATCCCCGCCTCGGCCCGGTAACCGGGGTCGCCATGCGCCGCACCAAGCGCCCGCAGCGTGCCGATCACCCGGTCGCCTTCCAGCCTTGCGGCCAGCCGCCGGTCACGCAAGGCACGCCACACCACGCCACGCCCCGGCGCCAGCGCCAGCGACAGCGCGGCCAGCGCGGTGGCGATCAGCACCACCACCGGCCCGGTCGCCAGCCCCCGCGCCCCGGCCGAAATCACCGCGCCGCCCACCCCCGCCACAATGCCGAACACCGCGGCCAAGGCGGCCATCGGCATCAAACGGGTGACCCAGGCGCGCGCCGCCACCGCAGGCGCGATCAGCATCGCAGTCATCAGCACCACGCCCACCATCTGCAATCCGACGACAATCGCCATCGCCATCAGCAGCGTCAGCAATGCCTCGACCGCCGCCACCGGCACGCCGAGCGCCCGCGCATACGGCGGGTCGAAACACACGAGCTTTACCCAAGGCCAGCAGGCCGCCACGAGCCCCACGGCCACCACGCCAACCAGTGCCATGGCCTGCACATCGCCGACCAGCATCGCTGCCGCTTGCCCGAACAGAAACGCCGACAGGCCCGCCGCCCCCGCCCCGCCTGACGCCTGCACATGGCTGAGCAGAACGACACCCCCGGCAAAGAACACCGAAAGCACGATGCCAAGCGCCGCATCCGGCTTCAGCCGCGTGAACCGCCCGATGGCCAGCACCGACAAGGCTGCGAGGCCGCCCGCCACCAGCGCCCCTGCCATCAGTGCGGGCAAGGCCCGCCCACCGACCAAAAAACCGATGCACAGACCCGGCAAGGCCGCATGGGCCAATACATCACCCAGCAGGCTTTGGCGCCGCAACACGGCAAACGACCCAAGCACGCCGCCTGTTGCCCCCAGCACGGCGGCCCCTGCCGCCACCACGCCCAGCGTATGGTCAAACCCCGCCACCATCTCCACCCTGCCCCGTCACGCGCCCGGCGTCGGCATGCCCCCGCGCCCCGCCGCACAGGCGGGGCCTCCGGTCGGACATGGACCCCGGCCCGGTCCAAGGTGCCAGCGCGACACCGCGTGCCCCGGTCATGTAGCGCCCCCGATCAAGGCCACCCGCCCTCCATAAGCGCGGCGCAGGTTTTCGGGGGTGTAAACCTCGGCCACCGGGCCTTGGGCGATCACGCGGACGTTCAGCATCACCAGCCAGTCGAAATACTTCTGCACCGTCTGCAGATCGTGGTGCACCACGATCACCGTGCGCCCCTGATCGCGCAACCGCTTGAGCAGCGCCACAATGGCGGCTTCCGTGACCGCGTCGACCCCGGCCATCGGTTCATCAAGGATGTAAAGGTCGGGGTCCTGCACCAGCGCGCGGGCAATGAACACCCGCTGCTGCTGGCCCCCCGACAGATCGGCAATCGGCCTGCCGGCAAAATCCGCCATCTCGACCGAAGCAAGCGCCGACAGCGCTTGGGCCCGCGCCGCCCGACCGGGGCGGCGGAACCACCCCAGCCGGCCGTAGAGCCCCATTTCCACCACATCGAGCGCGGTTGCCGGGAAATCCCAATCCACCGTCGAGCGTTGTGGGACATATCCTACACGGCTGCGCGCCTTGGCATAGCGAAGGCCGAAGAACCGCACATGCCCCGCCGTGGGTTGCACCAGCCCCAGCGCCGCCTTCAGCAGCGTCGATTTGCCGGCCCCGTTCGGCCCCACCACGGCGCACATCACCCCCGGTGGCACGTCAAGGTCGATATCCCACAGCACCGGCGCGTTGCGGTAGGCAACGGTCAGATCCTCGACATGCAGGGCGATATGGGGCTCGTGCAGGCTGTCCGGGTTCATGGCGCCACCTTGTGCCGTTCCGCCCAGGCTTGCAAGCCTTCGGGCCACGGCGCGATGGTGCCGCCAAGCCCCTGCACGATGGCGCGCACGTTCCAGCGGATCATGCCGATGTAGCTGCCTTCGGGGGTATCCAAAGCGCCCATCGCGTCGGAAAACAGCGGCGGGCCGAGCACGGCGGCCCCGCCTGCCGCCCGAACCGCCTCCAGCATCGCCTGGATGCTGCGCGGGTTGATGGTGCTTTCCACGAACACCGCCGGAACGCCCGCCGCCACCACCTCGGCGGCAACCGCGCGGATGTCGGCCACGCTGGCCTCGGATTCGGTGGAAAAGCCCTGAATGGCCCGCTCGCGCACGCCGTAGGCACGGGCGAAATAGCCGAACGCATCATGGGCGGTCACCAGCACGCGCCGGTCTTCGGGAATGGTGGCAAGCGAGGCGGCGGCCCAGGCATGCAGCGCCGCCAGATCGGCCTGCACCGCCGCCGCCCGCGATGCGATGTCGGGCGCGCAACCGGGCGCTGCCGCGCCCATCACCTCGGCCACCACAGGAACCAGCCGCGACCACAGCGCCACGTCCATCCAAAGATGCGGATCAATGGCCCCATGCGCCGCCAGCAGCTCATCCGGCGGCACCGCCAGTTCGCCCAGCGCCACCACCGTCCTGTCCCGCTCCAGCCGGCGCAGGACATCGCCCAACCGGCCCTCGAGGTTCAGGCCCAGATGCATCACCACCTCGGCGCGCTGCAGGCGCCCGATGTCCGAGGCGCGCGGTTGGTACAGATGGGGGTCATTGCCCGGACCAATCAGCACCTCAACTGCCGCGCAGTCGCCCCCGACCTGCGCTGCCAGATCCCCGATCATCCCCACCGTTGCCAGCACGCGCAACGGCTCCGCCCGCAACGGCGCGGCGCCAAGGATCAGTCCCAGACCTAGTGCCAGCACTGCCCCTTTCATGTCCGAACCTCCTTTTGGCACAACCTGCAAATGATAATCATTCGCAGAACGATGATAGGCGTTCGCCGCGGATGTGCAAGGGCAACCCCGCCGCCGGACCAACCGAAAGCAAGAAGCCCGCCGGGTTCTCCGGCGGGCCGCTGGCTCGGGTGGGAAAGGGCTGGCCTATCGCAGCGGACGGCGCGCAGGCGCCGCCACGGTGACCGGAATCGGCACCGGCACGCGGCCAACGGGCCGTCGCGTGCCGCCCCGCGGATGATCATCGCGTTCGGCCATTGCCATGACCGCGATGCCAAACTGCACACCGGCAAAGATCGACCCGGAGAACATGAAGATCATGACGCCGGCCAGCCAACCCGACGAGGACCCGAGGATCAGGTGACGCAACCCGGCAACGTCCAGTGCGAGCAGCACCCCGAGGAACAGCCCCGCCAGACCAAAGCCGATGGCGACGTTCTGGATATACAGGCGGATGAGCTTGGGCATGGTGATTCTCCTGACCTATGACTCCAAGAGTAGCGGCGATTTCCCCCGCGTCCAGCGGCGCGATGCCGCATGGGTCGCATGGGCGGCGTTCTGCCTAACCCAGAAGCATCCGCGCCAGCACGGGTGCCAGAACCGCTGTCAGAATGGCCGACAGCCCCATGCCCACGGCGGCAAAGGCCCCGGCGGTTTCGTGCACCTGCACCGCCCGTGCCACCCCGATGCCATGCGCTGCCACACCCACCGCAAACCCGCGCGCCCGCCAGTCCCGCAGCCGAAGGGCGTTCAAAAGCGGCGTTGCAACGATCGCCCCCATCACGCCGGTCAGGATGACCAGCACCGCCGTCAGCGTGGGTGACCCGCCAATCGCCTCGGACACGCCAAGCGCCACCGGCGCGGTCGCGGATTTCGGCACCATCGACAGCAGCACCGCCCGCTCCACCCCCAGCGCCTGCCCGATCCAGACCACCGACACCACGGAGACCACCACGCCCGTCGCCAGCGCGCCCAACATCGGCACCGCCGCCCGCCGAAGCTGCCCCCATTGCGCGTGCAGCGGCACCGCAAGCGCCACCGTCGCCGGGCCCAGCATGAAGTGCACGAACTGCGCGCCTTCGAAATAGGTGGCATAAGGGGTTGCGGTCAGGTGCAGCACCGCCGCCAGACAGGCCACCGCGATGAGCACCGGATTGACGATGGGCGCCCGGTTCGCGGCGCGAAAACAGGCATCCCCCAGCACATAGGCCGCCAGCGTTGCGGTCAGCCACAACAGCGGTGCGCGCGACAGATAGCTCCAGATCTCGGCAAACTCAGTCATCG
>JAUXPG010000067.1 GCA_030683915.1 Gemmobacter sp. | reverse complement strand
CGAATCCGAGGCGTTCAACGTCATTCCGCAGACGGTGGAATTGCGCGGCACGGTCCGTACGCTGGAAAACGAGGTGCGTGCGATGGCACAGGCGCGGGTGCGCGCCATTGCCGACCATACCGCCGCCGCCTTTGGCGCCACGGCCACGGTCCATTGGCGCGACGGCTATCCGGTGATGTCGAACCACCCCGAGGAAACCACCCATGCCGCCCGCGTGGCCGCAGATGTGTCAGGCCAAGAGGTGCTGGAGGTTCCGCCCCTGATGGGGGGCGAGGATTTCGCCTATATGCTCGAGGAACGGCCCGGCGCCTATATCCTTGTCGGCAACGGCAACACGGCGTCGGTACATCACCCGGCCTATGACTTTGACGACAACGTGATCCCTGCCGGAGTTTCGTGGTTCGTCGGGTTGGCCGAAACGCGCATGCCAGTGGCCTGACCCCTGGGGTCGGGGGCTTTTACCCGGGCGGTCGTGCCCTTACATGGGGCAGGACCGCAGGTCGCGGTGCAAGGAGAACGCGCAGCATGGCCCATACCATCGCCGAAATCGCCGCAGCCCTTGGCGCGCGGGCGTCCGGTGCGCTTGACCTTGTGATGACTGGTGTGGCCGAACCTGCACAGGCCGGGCCCGACGATCTGGCCTTGGCAATGGACCCGAAGTATGCGCCGGGGCTGGCCAAGGGCAGGGCGCGTGCCGCGGTGGTGTGGTCGGGTGCGGACTGGAACGCGCTGGGGCTGAAAGCCGCGATCTTTGTCGAACGGCCCCGGCTGGCGATGGCAGGGATCACCGCAGCTTTCGACCCCGGCCCCGGCCTCGCGCCGGGGGTGCATGCGATGACGGTGATCGACCCCACGGCCAGCATCGGCGCGGGGGCGGCCGTCGGCCCCTTCGTCACCATCGGCGCGGGGGCCCGCATCGGGGCCCGGGCGCGCATCGCCGCGCATGCGAGCATCGGGGCAGGGGCGGTCATCGGGGATGACGCGCTGATCCATGCCGGTGTCCGCATCTGCCACCACGTCACCATTGGCGACCGCTTCATCGCGCATCCCGGCGCGGTGGTCGGGGCGGACGGGTTTTCCTTTGTCACCGCCGAACAGTCCGGGGTGGAACAGGTGCGCGGCACGCTGGGCACGCGGGCGGATTATGCCGAACAGAAGTGGCTGCGCATCGCCTCGATCGGCGGGGTGGTGATCGGCGACGACGTGGAGATCGGCGCCAATTCCACCATCGACCGGGGCACCATCCGCGCCACCCGGATCGGGGCGGGCACCAAGCTCGACAACATGGTCCACGTCGGCCACAACGTTAAAGTGGGGCGCGATTGCCTGCTGTGCGGGCAGGTCGGTATCGCCGGCTCGTCGGTGATCGGTGACCGCGTCGTGCTGGGCGGCCAATGCGGGGTGTCCGACAACATCACCATCGGCAGCGATGTGATCGCCGGGGGCGCCAGCAAGATTTTCACCAACGTGCCGGCCGGCCGCGCCATTCTTGGCAGCCCGGCCGTCAAGATGGAAACCCAGATCGAGATCAACAAGGCGCTGCGCCGGTTGCCCCGTTTCATGCGCGCGCATGCGGACCGTCAGCAAACGGTTACACAGCCCCGTCATACCACAGGCGCAGACGCGGAGGAGACATGACCATCAGGGACAGGGTTATCGCCATAATCGCTGAACAGGCGGTTCTGGATGTGGCCGATGTGGCCGATGACAGCACGCTTGAAAGCCTCGGGATCGACAGCCTCGGGCTGGTGGAATCGATCTTCGCCATAGAGGAGGCGTTCGACATTACGGTGCCGTTCAACGCCAACGACCCGTCGCAAGGCGGTTTTGACCTGACCTCGGTGTCGGCCATTGTCGCAGGGGTGGAACGGCTGATCGCCGAGCGGCCCGCGTGAGGCGGGTGGTCATTACCGGCGCGGGTACCGTCAACGCGCTGGCGACCGATGTGCCCGGGACCTTCGCCGCCTTCCGTGAAGGCCGCTGTGCCATCGGGCCCTTGGATATCCGCGACAAGGACCGGCTGGGCGTCGGCATCGGCGCACAGGTGCAGGGCTGGACCCCCGAGGCGCATTTCAACCGCCAGCAGATCGCGCTTTATGATCGATTCACCCAGTTCAGCCTGCACGCCGCGCGCGAGGCGATCACCCAGTCGGGGCTGGTGTTCGAGGATCAGTTGTCGCTCACCTCGGGCGTGGTGCTGGGCACCGCGGGCGGCGGGGTGAACACCTGGGATGAAAATTACCGCGCGGTCTATGAAGAGGGCAAGAACCGCGTGCACCCCTTCGTGGTGCCCCGGTTGATGAACAACGCGGCCGCCAGCCACATCAGCATGGAATGGAACCTGCGCGGGCCGACATTCAGCGTGTCGACCGCCTGCGCCTCGGCCAATCACGCGATGGGACTGGCGTTCCAGATGGTGCGGTCGGGGGCGGCGACGGTGATGCTGACCGGCGGCTCCGAGGCGATGCTGTGCTTTGGCGGCATCAAGGCGTGGGAGGGGCTCCGCGTGATGTCGCGCACCGCCTGCCGACCGTTCAGCCTGACGCGCGACGGCATGGTGCAAGGCGAAGGGGCGGGCGTCTTTGTGTTCGAGGATTACGACCATGCCCGCGCCCGCGGTGCGGTGATTCTGGCCGAAGTGGCCGGGTTTGCCATGACATCCGATGCCGGCGACATCGTGATGCCGCAGGCGGCGGGCGCTGAACGCGCCATCACCGGCGCGCTGCGCGACGCTCGGCTGAACCCGTCCGATGTCGGCTACATCAATGCCCACGGCACCGGCACGGCCGCCAACGACAAGACCGAATGCGCCGCCGTGGCCCACGCCTTTGGCGCGCATGCCGACCGGCTGATGATATCGTCCACCAAGGCGATGCACGGCCACTGCATCGGCGGCACCGGCGCGGTGGAATTGCTGGCCTGCCTGATGGCGCTGAACGACGGGGTCATCGCGCCCACCATCGGCTACGAGGAACCCGACCCGGAATGCGCGCTGGATGTCGTGCCGAACGTTGCCCGGCAGGCGCGGGTGGACGCGGTGCTGTCCAACGCCTTTGCCTTTGGCGGTCTTAACGCGGTGATCGCCTTGCGCCGCGTGTAGCAGGCGAAAAGCCGCGCCTCTGGCGGCCCGTCAGCCGCGAGGATGTGGCGCGCGGTATCTCGCGCCACATCCGCAGGGGTCAGTTCCCGGTTTTCGGTGCCGCGGCTTTGGCTGCCTCGGCTGCGGCCTTGTCGGCGGCATCGTTCGCTGCCACCACCGCGTCGTAGCCCGCGGTAAAGCCCTTGAGCGACATGGTGATCTCGACCCGCTCATCCGGCAGCATCGCGGGTACGATGATCAAGGTCGCCTTGTTGCCCTTGCGGAACCCGGCAAGCTCGGCCTCGGTGAAACCAACCCGCGCGATGCACCCCATCGAGGCGCAGAGCGTGAAGGGATAGCGCTTGGCCTGACCGTTATCGACCCGCATCGTCACCTGCGCGGTCAACAGCGTTTCCAGCGGCGTCACGATCGACGCGCCCGCAGCGGCCTCGCTGCCCTTGGGCAGGTTGAACAGGTTGATTTCGGCAACCGAATTGCCCTGATCGTCCTGCATCAGCTGATAGAGCTGGCACGGATCGGCACCGATGTCGCTGCGCACGCAACTCAATTGCCAGTCGCCGTGGGTTTCTTTGACATAAGTGGTGCCGATGCCATCCACCTCTTCGCCCATCGAAATCCCGGCGCTGCCCAGGGCGGTCGCCGGCGGTGTGGTCTCGGTGCCCGGGGCAGGCGCCGTGGTGGTTTGCGCCAGCGTGGGCGCGGCAAAGGCCAGCGTCAGCACCAGCGCAAGAAGCGAAGCGGAAGATTTCATGTCAATCCCGTGGTCGGTGTGGGTTCGGCTGCGCTTTAGCATGGGTGCCGGGCCAAGTCAGCCCCGGAACGCAGGGTGCGGCGCCAACCTGCCCGCCGGATGGAGCAATCGTGATGGCGCCGCACCCGGCCCGCCATGAGAAAAGGGCCCCGAAGGGCCCCTTTCCGTCATTCTTTGCTCCCTGTCGGACCGGCCGACTTATTGGCTGACGCTAGTGAAGCCAACCGCCTGCGTCAACATGGATTCTGCGTGTCGTGCACACGAAAAAAGCCGCGCCCCGAAAGGCGCGGCCAGTCTGACAGGGAGGAAGTACCAGCCCGCACCGACACTGGCTGAACGGCCCGGGCGGGTTCAGACTGGCACAGCAGGATTAACATAGTATGGTGCCTGCGCGCGGGGGGCCGTTCAGGCGCGCCCGCACAGGTGAACGGGTGCTGGAAGGGGTGGCGCGGCGATGACGACGGACCGTATTTTCGTTGGCGGCGGTGGCGACGGCTATGGCGTGGCGCAGGATCTGCTGCTTGGCTTTGGCAACCGGCATGGGCTGATCGCTGGCGCCACCGGGACCGGCAAGACCGTCACCTTGCAGATTCTGGCCGAAGGGTTCTCCGCTGCCGGCGTTCCGGTGTTCCTGTCGGATGTGAAGGGCGATCTTTCGGGGCTCGCGCTGCCGGGGTCCGAATCCGCCAAGCTGCACGGCGCCTTCCTGAAACGCGCGGCCACCATCGGGCTTGACCTGCGCTATGACGGTTTTCCGGTCACCTTCTGGGACATCTGGGGCCAGCAGGGGCACCCGGTCCGTACCACGGTGGCCGAAATGGGTCCGCTTTTGCTGGCGCGCATGCTCGAACTCAGCGAGGCGCAGGAAGGCGTGCTGAACATCGCGTTCCGCATCGCCGACGACCAAGGCCTGCCACTTCTTGATTTCAAGGACCTGACGGCGATGCTGCAATGGGTGGCCGAGAACGCCAAATCCATCGGCACCGCATGGGGCCATGTTTCGCCCGCGTCGGTCGGCGCGATCCAGCGCCGCTTGCTCGTGCTGGAAAATCAGGGCGGGGCGGCGCTGTTCGGGGAACCGGCGCTGGCGCTGTCGGACCTGATGCTGACCGATCCCGCCACCGGCAAGGGGCGCATCAACATCTTGTCGGCCGAACGGCTGATGAACGCGCCCCGGCTTTATGCCAGCTTCCTGCTGTGGCTGTTGTCGGAACTGTTCGAAGACCTGCCCGAAGTGGGCAACCCCGACAAACCGAAACTGGTGTTCTTCTTTGACGAGGCGCACCTTCTGTTTGACGGCGCACCCAAGGCGCTGGTGGACAAGGTCGAACAGGTGGCGCGCCTGATCCGGTCCAAGGGGGTGGGGGTGTACTTCATCACTCAGAACCCGGCCGACGTGCCCGACGCGGTGCTTGGCCAACTGGGCAACCGCGTGCAGCACGCGCTGCGCGCCTTCACCGCAAAAGACCAGAAAGACCTGCGCCTTGCGGCCCAGAACTACCGCCCCAACCCGCGCTTTTCCACCGAAGAGGCCATCCGGGAGGTTGGCACCGGCGAAGCGGTCACCTCGTTCCTGCAGGAAAAGGGGGTTCCCGGCATGGTGGAACGCACGCTGATCCGCCCGCCCGCCGCCAGCCTTGGGCCCATCGACCCGGGAACCCGCGCCGCGTTGATCGCCGCTTCGCCGCTTGCGGGGAAATACGAACGCCAGATCGACCGAGACTCCGCACACGAGATGTTGGCCCGCCGTGCCGAAGCCGCCGCCGCCGAAACCGCCCGGGCCGAGGCCGACGTCGCGCGCCGCAAGCCCGAGGCGTCGGCCGAACGCGACTACCGCAACGCCCGCCGCTACGACCCCACCCCGCGCTACGAGGCCCCAAGCCGCGCCCCGGCCCCGCGGCGCCCTTCATCGCGCGAACCCGACTCCATCGCGGAAACCTTTGCAAAATCGGTGGCGCGGCAGTTGGGCACCAAATCCGGGCAGGCCATCGTGCGCGGCATTCTCGGCACGCTGTTCAAATCCCGCTGACCCCGCCCCGCTTTCGCTTCGACAGAAATATTCCGGGGTGAGCCGCGCCAGCGGCGAGGGGCAGCGCCCCTGCTTCCCGCGGCCGGGCGTGCTCACCGGCGTGATCGGGGCAGGAATCGTTTGCGCCAGCCCTAACCCACCCATCGTAGGGGCGTTGATGATGTGACCGCCCCCCGACGGCATCGATGTGCCAAGGTGGGTCTGCGACGATCCACAGAGGAGGACGGTCATGTCGGAGATTACCACGGTCGGGCTCGAT
>JAUXPG010000047.1 GCA_030683915.1 Gemmobacter sp. | reverse complement strand
GCACCGGCGCCGCGCGCCGGCCCATCACCTCGGACGCCAGCACCAACCCCGACACCACCAACCCGGCCGCGTTCACGCCCCAGGCCCAGTTGCCCAGTTCATGCGGCAGGATAAGCATCGCGCCCCCCACAACCGCCGCCGCCCGCACCGCGACCGGCATCCGCCGCAGCCCGTAGCCGATCATCCCGGCCGAGATGAACCACACGCCAATGGCGGCCGTCACCACCGCCAGCGCAATCGCCTCGACCGACCCCTGCATCAGCAGCGTCGGCGAGAACACGAACAGGAACGGCACGATATACGCCGTCCATGAAAACCGCATGGCATAGAACCCGGTCCGCATCGGGTCGGCCCCGGCCAGATTGGCGGCAAAGAACGCCGCAATCGCCACTGGCGGGGTCACGAAGGACATCATGCCAAGGTAAAGGATGAACATGTGCGCCGCCAGCGGCGGCACCCCCACTTCAACCAGCGCCGGCACGATCAGCACCGCCAGCAGCACGTAAACCCCAAGCGTCGGCATGCCCATGCCCAGAAGGATGCACAGGAACGCCGCCATGATCAGCAACAGGAACACATTGCCCGCGCCCAGCTTGACCAGCAACATGGTCAGCGCAAAGCCAAGCCCGGTCAGTTGCAGGATGCCCATGATGATGCCGGCCGCCGCCGCGATCATCAGAATATCGGCCGACGACACGCCGGTCCGCACGATGCAGCCCCAGACCTCGGCCAGCGTCAGGCGCTGCACGCCGTAGCCGATCACGAAACCGACCACCATCACCGCGCCACAGGCGAACAGCGCGGCGCGCTCGGCCTCGACGTTCAGGGTGAACAGCGCATAGATCAGCACGACGAAGGGCAGCAAAAACGCCCAGCCGCGCGCCATCACACGCATCATGCGTGGAATATCGGCAATGGGCACCGACAGGATATTGCCCTTGGCCGCCTCAAGATCGGCCTGCACGAACAGCGCCAGATAATACAGCAGCGAAGGGATCAGCGCCGCCAGCGCCACCTCGCCATAGCTGATCTGCAGGAAATCGGCCATGAGGAACGCGACTGCCCCCATCACCGGCGGCATCAACTGCCCGCCGTTCGACGACGCCGCCTCGATCGCGGCCGCCTGTTCGGGCTTGAACCCGGATTTTTTCATCAACGGGATGGTCACGACGCCGGTGGCCAGAATGTTCGACACCACGATCCCGTTGATCGAACCGAACAGCGATGACGCCACCACCGAAATCTTTGCAGCCCCGCCGCGAAAACGCCCCATAAGGCCAAGCGACAGATCGTTGAAAAAGGTCGCGCCCCCCGAAGACCCCAGCAACTGACCGAAGAACACGAAGGGAATGACCACCGTCACCGCGATGAGCAACACCAGCCCCAGAATGCCGCTGGTGTCGATGCCCAGATAATAGACCATGCGATTCAGCTTGATCTCGCGCGTCTGCAGGTCGCCTTCGACCATATGGCCGACCATGGCATAGGCGACGAAAACCAGCACCACGATCACCAGCGCCCAGCCTGCCGACCGGCGCAGCGCCTCGATCAAAAGCGCCATCACGACCCATGTCGCCACCAGCGCCTCGGGCTTGGGCCGGAAGAACCCCTTGAGCATCACCGGATACATCCAGGCGATGTAAAGCCCCGCCGCCAGAGACAGGACGGCCAACACCAGATCATACCACGGCAGCCGCCTGCGCGGCCCGCCCGCCCGGCGCGCCGGACGGACGATGAACACCAGCGCCATGGACAACCCCAGCACCACCGACAGCAACTGTTCAGTGCGGAACAAAAACCCCAGCGTGCGGTACAGGTCCGCCGCCCAGGCCAGCCCGATCAGCGTGATCGCCACGCCCAGAGCGGTGCCCAAGGCCGCAACCACCCCCGAGGGGGGCAGTTCGGCCTCTTGTTCAAGGGATTGGCTCATGGCGCTATCCTCGCCGGTCCGGATGCCCGATCACTCGCCCTTCCAGATACCGATTTCCTTGTAATAGCGCACCGCGCCGGGATGATACTGAACGTCAGGCTGAAGGACGGCCAGATTGTCGGGGTTCATGGCGTTGAACGACGGATGCGCGGCGGCCAGATCGGCCTTGCCGGTGTGCAGGGTCTTGGCGACGTTATAGATCATCTCCTCGTCTGCGTCGGCGTGGGTGACCACCGTCATTGCGTATTCCATCAGGTTCGACCCGTCGGCGACACCGTTGAGGTGCGGCAGCGCCTTTTGCTGGGCGATATGATACTCGGGCCGCACCGCAGCCATCGCCGCCGCCGCCTCGGGCGTGTTCGGCAGATCAAGGAACCGGATACCGATGGCGGCATCAAGTTCTGCCATCTTCGGCGCGCCGATCGCAAAGATCGTGGCATCCAGCACACCGGCCTTCAGGTCGTCGGCAGCGCGGAGCAGGTTGGTGGTCGGCACGCCCTGCACGTCGTCAAACGACAGCCCGGCGGTTGCCAGCATGGCGCTGCTCAGCGCGATGCCCTGCGGGAACCCTTCCCAGCCGGTCGGGAACCGTTTGCCCTTGAGGTCGGCCACCGTCTTGATGTCACTGTCGGCCTTCACCACAATGCCGACCTTGAACGGGAACACCGTGGTCACAAGGCGCAGGTTTTCCAGCGGCTGGCCGGTGTGTTCATCCTTGCCGCGCACAGCAATGCCGACTTCGTCGTTCGACATGAAGGAGAACTGGGCTTCGCCCACCTCGACAGCCGTCATCGACGCCTGGGGCGAGTTGAACCCGACCACCCGCATCTGCATCGAGGTCTTTTCCTGCACGACCTTGGCAATCGCCTGGGTCTGCACGTTGTTGACCGAGCCCGGCGGCAAGGTCGAAATGCTGACCGTCTGCGCCGATGCAGACAGACCCATGATCATGGTGGCGGCTGCCGCCATGACAAACTTCAACGGTTTGTTCATTTTCCGAAGTCCTCCCTGAGTGTCGACCGTGATCCGGTCTTGTTCCCGACACCGCCGCCGCCCGGTCCTCCTCCGGTCGGTGGCGCGTTTTTCCTATTCCGCAGCTTTCGGCAGACCATATCCTGCGATGCTGCGGTCAAACCCGGCGCGGATGCGGTCATGCCGCGCCGCCAGCCAGTGCCACGTTTCGGGGTGCGGAAAGATATAGAATTCCCCCGCCTCGATGGCCGCAACGACCATCGCGCCGATGTCCTCTGGTTTGGCGCCATCCTTGATCAGATCGCCCATGAAATGGTTTTCCGGTCGCACATAGGCGCCACCCAACCTGTCGGGCCGTGCCCGCGCCGACAGGTGAATCCCGGTATCCACCGCCGCCGGTGCCAACACGGATACGCCGACCGAAGTTCCCGACAATTCCTGCTGCAACCCTTCGCTCAGCGCGACCGCGGCGAATTTGGTCATCGAATAGGCGGCCGTCAGGAAATTCGGGTTCACCTGAAACCCGCCGATCGACGCCGTGTTGACGATGTGGCAGGGCACCCCCTGCGCCAGCATGCGCGGCACAAAGGTGCGGATGCCGTGGATCACCCCATAGACATTGACACCGATGACCCAGTCCCAATCTTTCAGCGCGATTTCGTGCAGCGGGACCCCGTGCATCGCCACGCCAGCGTTGTTGCAGGCGATGCGGACCGGGCCCAGCGCCGATTCCACCGCGTCGGCCGCGGCGTCCACCGCCGCCTGATCCGACACGTCGGCCTGGACGGCAACCGCACGGCCGCCCGCCGCCTCGATCAGGGCAACGGTTTCGCGCGCGTCGTCCAGCCGGATGTCCACCACCCCGACGGCCACGCCCCGCGCCGCGAGTTGCAGCGCCATCCCGCGTCCGATGCCCGAACCGGCGCCTGACACAAAGGCCGCCATCCCGCGCTGGATCTGCATGATCACCCCTCCCCAGGATGTGACGCCGTGCCATATCGCCATCGGCAGAGTATACACGTCGTCTGTTCAGTCAACCATTAAACATATCGGCCACTTGCATCATTCCGGACCGGCCCGCGCTGCACAGCAGCAATCGCCGCGCCGGTTTCTTTACGCAAAACCAAGGAAAACCGGCTGCCGTCGCGCCAGCCGTGAGCCCGCGGCAGGGCCGAACCCAGCGGTTCGCCCGCCGCCCGACTGATCCGGCCGGGGCGGCAAGTCGTATACACTTTACCGGCCTTGCAGGCTTGCGGTCTTGCAGGCACATTGTCGGTCCCGACCCATGAGACGAAAGCGCCGCATGCCTGACACCCCGCTCGACGACCCGGAGTGCGACAGCCCGCCCGACAGCCCCGGCGCGGTTGACATCGCTTACCGTCAGATCCGCAACGCCATTCTGACCGGCGAGTTGCCGCAAGGCGAGGTCATCAAGGAAACCCGGCTGGCCGAGGCTATCGGCGTCAGCCGAACCCCCGTGCGCGAGGCGCTGGGGCGGTTGTCGAACGAAGGTCTGATCGTTCTGGAACGCTACCGCAGGGGCCGGGTCGCCACGTTTTCGCACCCCGAAGCGGCCGAGATCTTCCGTCTGCGCGCCAAGCTGGAAGGCCACGGCGCCCGCCGCGCCGCCACCCGCATCACCCAGGCCGACATCGACGCCCTGATCCGCATCGAGGACGAGATGGAGCAGGTGTTCACCGCGCTTGGCTGGCACAAGCACCTGTTGCGGTTTGACCAGTTGAACAACGAATTCCACGCGCTGATTGCCCGCGCCGCGCAAAGCCCGCGGCTGGAGCGTATTCTGGCGGGGTCGCTGGAATTGCCCGCGTCGATCTTCAACAGCTATTCCGAACCGCTCGAGGACCGGACGCGCCGCACCCATCGCCAGCACCGCGAGATCATCGACGCCTTGCGGGCGCGCAACCCCGACTGGGCCGAGGCGGCGATGACCGCGCACCTCGCATCCATTGTCCGGTCCGAGGCGCCTGACGCCTGACCGGCGCCCGGTCATTCCGCCGCAGCCTGAACGCCCACGCCTTGCGCACGCAGCCATGGCATGACCTCGGTTGCATAAAGCTCCATGTTCTTCTTGGTCAGGTCAGCGGGCAACGTGCCGAACTGCATGAGCGACAGCAGGTGACCAAACCCGATCTGGGCGTGATAGTCCTTCAGCTTTTCGCGCACCGTGGCCGGGCTTCCGCAGATGAAGATGCCCTTTTCCATCACCGATTCGATGGTCTGCTTGGTGCCGATGGACGATTTCGCCTGCATCACCCCCATCATCGACTGCAGCGACAGATAGCCCGGCGGCAGCAGCATTTCCTTGGGCATGCGCAGGAACTTGTTCAGGAAGTTCTCGATATGGGGCCGCGCCTCGCGCATGGCGATCTCGTCGGTTTCCGCGACATAGATCGGCACCGACCACCCCAGCTGATCCTCGGTCGCCTGATAGCCGTGCTGTTCGGCCTTGTCCTTGTACATCTGCATGTACTTGGCCAGCATCGCCACCGGGGTGAAGGTTTGCAGATAGGTGTACCTGCGGTCGGGGTGGGACGCCCAGTCGATCGTCTCGGACGACCCTTGCGACGGAATCCAGATCGGCGGGCGCGGCGTCGTATAGGGGCGCGGCCACAGGTTGACGTATTCGAACTGGTAATGCTTGCCCTCAAAGGCAAAGGGCCCCGTCTCGGTCCAGGCCCGGATGATCAGGTCATGCGCCTCGTGGAACCGCTCATGGCTGGTGGCGGGGTTCGACGACCACGCGTGATATTCCGCCCCGATACCGCGCACGAAACCGGCGATGAACCGGCCTTCGGTGATGTTGTCGATCATGGCAAATTCTTCAGCCACGGTGACAGGGTTGTTCAGCAGCGGCAGCGCCCGGCCCAGAATCGCGATCTTGACGTTCTTGGTGCGCCGCGCCAGCGCCCCGGCCATGACACCGGGCTGCGGCATCAGGCCATAGGCGTTCTGGTGGTGCTCGTTGACGCAGATGCCGTCAAACCCCAGCACGTCAGCGTATTCCAGTTCGTCCAGATAGCGGTTGTAAAGCTTCGCGCCCTTCTTCGGGTCGTAATAGCTGTTGGGCAGGGTGATCCATGCCGAGTTGTAGGTCTGGTCATAATCCAGATCCAGATCGGCATAGGGCATCAGATGCATCATGTAGAATTTCATCACGCGGCTCCCTGCAGGAATGCGACGGTTGTGCGGGTAAACTCCTCGGCCTTCTCGACATGCGGCAGGTGCCCACAGGCGGGAATGATCTCCAGCCGCGAATTGGGGATCAGGGCCTGATAGGCCGGGCCATAGGCGGGCGGCATCAGCTTGTCGTCATCGCCCCACAGGATCAGCGTGGGCACCTGAACCCGGTGCAGCCATTTCTTCAGGTCGGGATTGTGAAAGCGCGGGCTCCAGCCCAGTTTCGCGGTCATCAGGCGGTTTTTCAGCACCACCATCAACTCGTCCTGGTTGGCGGGCGCAGGCATGGCAGCGGCCATGGCCGGATCGTGGAACAGGTTCTGAACCAGTTCTTCGGGCGACATCATGAACATGTCGGCCCGCTTGACCCCCGGCACATGAATGCCCGCGGCGGCCACAAGCGTCAGGCTACGCAACTGCGAGCAGTTCCGCACGGCCATTTCGGCCGCGATCCAACCGCCCAGTGAGGTGCCGACCAGATGCACAGGCCCAAGGCCAAGCTGTTCGATCAGGTCAAGGTAGAAAAACGCCAGATCGTTGATGCCATCCAGCCAATCGGGCGTATCCGACCCGCCAAAGCCCGGATGTTCCGGCACGATCACGTCAAAATCCTGCGACAGGGTTTCCATGAACGGCAGCCACCGCCCGGCCCCCGACGCACCATGCAAGAACAGAAGCGGCGCGCCCTGACCTTTTCGCATGATGCGCGTCTTGCACCCTTTCACGGTTTCCCAGGTTTCCTGATGGGTCATGTTCGCGCTGTCCTCCCTGCCGTCGCCTGCCGAGGCTTTCGATGCAAAGAGTATACACATTTGCCGGGTCTCTTGGTCAACCCATCGCGCGGGGCGTCGGAAAAAATATGCGCAGCACAATCAGCATTGAAATATCCAAGGAAATATCGCCATTCTGTGCCGAGCGCCGGGCCGGGCCAAACTGTGCACGTGCAGCAAATTGCATACACTATGGCCACAGCGGCGGCGGAGGGGGAAAGCGCGATGAACCGATTCTCTTTGGCAGGGCAGGTTGCGGCGGTCACGGGCGCCGGATCGGGCCTTGGGTTGGCGATTGCCGAGGTTCTGGCCGAAGCGGGGGCGCATGTCGCCTTGCTTGACCTCGATCCGGCGGGGCTGGCAGCAGCCCAGGCGCGCGTGCCGGGGGCCGAAACGCATGTGCTGGATGTGGCCGACCGCGCGGCGGTGCGCCGTGTGCTGGCGGGCATTGCAGCGGCGCATGGGCGGCTGGACATCGCGGTTGCAAATGCGGGCATCACGGCGGGCCCCGGTTATCTGACCGAAACCGGCCACATGGCGGCGGTGGAGGATGCGCAATGGGACAGGGTGCTGTCGGTCAACCTGTCGGGGGTCTTCGCCACCATTCAGGCCGCCAGCGCCCCGATGAAGGCGCAAGGCTATGGGCGCATCCTTGCCATCGCTTCGGTCGCCGGGCTGAAATCCGAGGTGATTGTGGGCTATGCCTATGCCGCGACCAAGGCCGCCGTCGTCAACCTTGTGCGCCAGTCCGCGATGGAGCTTGCGCCCCACGGTGTCACCGTCAACGCCATCGCACCCGGGCCGTTCCGCACCAACATCGCCGGCGGCCGCATCCGCCAGCCCGAAATCGCCGCGCAGTTCGCCGCGATGGTTCCCATGGGGCGCATCGCCGACCCCGAGGAGATCAAGGGCCTTGCCCTGCTGCTGTGCTCACCCGCATCCAGCTTCATGACCGGCACCACCATTCCGGTGGATGGCGGCATCATGGCGCGCTGAGAGGGTCCCATGACCCCCATCGGCCCGATCCTGCAAACCGCCTTTGTCACCGACGATATCCGCGCCAGCATGGCCAGCCTGACCCGCGATTTCGGCGCCGGTCCGTGGTTCTGGCGCGAACGCGGGGTGTTCCCGCGCCAGACCTACCGGGGTCAGCCGGTGCAGACCGCGCTGTCGATCGCGATGGCCTATTCCGGGGGGATGCTTTACGAACTGATCCAGCAACTTGACGACAGCGCTTCGGTCTAT
>JAUXPG010000465.1 GCA_030683915.1 Gemmobacter sp. | reverse complement strand
GCAGTCAGGTTCAGATGAAAGCTTTCGGTCAGCCGGGCCACATCGGTGCCGCCTTGTGCCGGGCTGATCGCGAGGTCAGGCGCAATCTCGGCCAGCGGGCGGCGGGTGATCGGCTGCACGGGGGCCACCAGCAGCCGGTCGATCTGGCCGTCGCGGTCCAAGAGGCGCTGCGCCACGCCGATGTCGGTGATCGCGACATCGGGCGCGAGGTCGGGCGCGGCCACAAGCTGCGCCCCGGTGTCGGGCAGGCGGGCCAGCGTCTGTGCCCGCCCGAATATCTGGCCCGCCCCCGCGACAAAGGCCACCAGATCGGCCCCGCCATCCACCGAAACCGGTCCAAGGCCGCCCGGCGCGGTGAGTGGGTCGGTCCCCACGATCCGCACCGGGCCAAGGTCGCCCTCGACCACGGGCGACACGTTCCAGCCCGCCCGTCGCAGCGCGACATAGGTCTGCTGTGCAATGACCCCGCCATCGCGCGCGGTGATGCGGGCGTATTGCCCCTGACCAAAGCTTGCTGCCGCGCGGTCATAGCTGGCCCGCGCCTCGGCGTTGATGGCCTGCACGCCGGACCACAGCGCCGTTCCCAGCGCAAGCCCGGCCAGCAGCGTGACCAGTTGCAACGGGCTGCGCCGCCAGTGCGACAGCAGCGCGGCCATCACCGCGCGGATCATGTCAGCCGACCGGCGCGCAGGTGCAACCGCCGGTCCATGCGCGCCGCCAGCCGTTCGGAGTGGGTGACAAGGATCAGCCCCGCGCCGGTTTCGGCCACCAGTTCACACAGGACCGCCAGCACGGTGTCGGCCGTCGCCTCGTCCAGATTGCCGGTCGGTTCGTCTGCCAGCACCAGATCGGGCCGCGCCGCCAGCGTGCGGGCGATGGCCACGCGCTGCTGCTGGCCGCCTGACAACTGTTCGGGGTATTTCGCCAGATGATCGCCAAGCCCCAGACGCCGGGCCAACGCCAGCGCCCCGTCGGGGTCGTGCCGTCCCGCCAGCCGGGCCTGAAACGCGATGTTGGCCGCCACCGTCAGCGACGGGATCAGGTTGAACTGCTGAAAGATCACGCCCACCGTGCCGCGCCGCAGCCGCGCCCGGCCCGCATCGTCCAGCGGGGTCAGGTCGGTGCCGTTGATCGCCACCATCCCGCTGTCGGCGGTATCAAGCCCGCCTGCCAGATGCAGCAACGTGCTTTTGCCCGATCCGGATTCGCCGGTCAGCGCCAGCATTCCGGCACGATCCATGTCGAAGGACACGCCGCGCAGCACCGGCGCCTCGGCTCCGGGGTAGGTTTTCGTCACGTCACGCAGGCTGAGCAGCATCTTGGGGGTATCCTTCCGGCGCAGCAGATAAGGCGCGGCGCAGGAATTGAAAGTGGGGCAGGGCGGGGGGCGCAGGCTTGCGCGTCATCGCGGCGCGATGGTGCAGCACCCGGTCAACATGCGCTGTGCGCCACCGCCGTCAAGGATCAGGGTCGCGTCAAGCCCATAGGCGCGGTCCGACATGCCATCGGAACAGGCCATCGGCACGATCACCGCCGTCAGCCCGCCCGCGCCATCCATCGCCGAAACCGCGCGCCGCGGATCGCGGAACACGCCCGACGACAGCACTCCGGCGGCCTGCATCACCCGTTCGGGGGCGTCCGGCGTGGACAGCACCAGCGCATCGCCCTGCATTCGCAGCGACCAGAACGGTTCGGTGCCCAGACAGTGCAGGCTTGGCGGCAGCGTATCCTCGCCCCAGACATCCACCCGATACGCCAGATAGCGCAGCGCAACCCAACCGCTTTGTTCGCCCGCGTTGACCTGCGCCCAGCGTCCGGTCGCATCATGGGCCACCACCTCGATGGCGCGGGCGTCGGGCGCCAGCTGCCCGATGATCGACGCCGTGGCATCGGGTGCCGCGCGGATGTTGAGCACATCGTTCGCCGCCACTCCGGTCACGTCGAACAGCGTCGGCAGGATGTATTCCTGCGTTGCCGTCGCCGGCCCGCCTGCGCCCGCAAGCAGCCCGGCCAGCACCAAGGCCGCCAAGTCCTGCCGCCACCGAGGCCGCATTTGCAAGTCCTGTCGCATCATGTCCCCTCCTTGGGCGTGCGGGCAGCATATACCGCCCTGCGGCGGCCCGCGCGCCCCGATCCGCTTGAAATCTTCCCGCGTGCCGGTATCGTGACTGCCAAGCGCGCCCTGAGTCCTTTGTCCCCGCTTCTGTCAGGCCGCAACCGTCATGCACCGAACGGGGTTCCCTTGGCATGGAGCATGACATGCCCGACCTTCTGATCCGCAACGCCGGTGTCGTTGTCACCATGGATGCCACGCGGCGCGAGCTGCGCGACACCGACATCCTGATCCGCGACGGCGTGATCGCTGCCATCGGCCCGCGGCTGACCACCACGGGCGACACGCTCGACGCCTCTGGCTGCGTCGTGACACCGGGGTTGGTCAACACCCACCACCACCTTTACCAGACCCTGACCCGTGCGGTTCCCGGCGGGCAGGACGCGCTGTTGTTCGGCTGGCTCAAGACGCTTTATCCGATCTGGGCGCGCATGGGGCCGGAGGAGATTCACGTGTCCGCACTGGCGGGCCTTGGCGAACTGGCGCTGTCGGGCTGTTCGCTGACCTCGGATCATCTTTACATGTATCCCAACGGGGCAAGGCTGGATGACACCATCGCGGCGGCAGCAGAAATCGGGCTGCGGTTCCACCCCACGCGCGGCGCCATGAGCATCGGGCAATCGCTGGGCGGTCTGCCCCCCGATGAACTGGTCGAACGCGAGGCCGACATCCTGACCGATTGCATCCGGGTGATCGACAGCTTCCACGACCCGCGCCCCGGCGCGATGGTTCGGGTCGGGGTGGCGCCCTGTTCCCCGTTTTCCGTCAGCCGCGAGCTGATGCGCGATGCCGCTCTGCTGGCGCGGGACAAGGGTGTGATGCTGCACACCCATCTGGCCGAGAATGACGAGGATATCGCCTATTCGCTGGCGCAGTTCGGGTGCCGCCCCGGCCAATATGCCGAAGACCTTGGCTGGACCGGCCCGGACGTGTGGCACGCGCATTGCGTCAGGCTGGATGCGCCGGAAATCGCGCTGTTCGCCCGGTCGGGCACCGGCGTCGCGCATTGCCCCTGTTCGAATTGCCGGCTGGGGTCGGGCATCGCGCCGGTGCGCCGGATGCGCGATGCGGGCGTCAAGGTCGGGCTGGGGGTAGACGGTTCGGCATCTTCGGACGCGGGGTCGGTCATTGCCGAGGCGCGGCAGGCCATGCTTTTGCAGCGGGTGGCGGGCGGGGCCGATGCCATGTCGGCGCGCGAGGCGCTGGAAATCGCCACGCTGGGCGGGGCGCAGGTGCTCGGGCGCAGCGATACCGGCGCGCTGGTGCCGGGGCTGCGTGCGGATATCGCGGTGTGGGATGTGTCGGGGCTGGAATCCGCCGGCGCGTGGGACCCGGTCGCGGCACTGGTCCTGTGCGGCCCGCGCGGCGTGCGCGATCTGGTGGTCGAAGGGCGGCGAATCGTCACGGGCGGGCGGCTGGCCACGGTCGATCAGGACCGGCTGGCGCGGCACCAGTCCCGCCTTGCCCGCGCCTTGGCCGACGGCTGAGCCAAGGGGCGGCAACGGGGTTTCCCAAGGGGGGCGGTGCAGCCCCCTTGGGCC
>JAUXPG010000271.1 GCA_030683915.1 Gemmobacter sp. | reverse complement strand
GGGCGGGGTTTCAGGGGGCTGTCCGGGGCGCGGCGCATCATTCATGCGCCCAGGGCCTTTGCCGCGTTGAAGCCCGAACCACCGCCCAGACCCGGCCCGGGGTGGGTCGAGGCCCCGATGTGCCACACTCCGCGCACCGGGGTCGCCCCGTTGGTGGAATGGGCAAAGGGCCGCCAGATGAAGAATTGGTCCACCGAACAGGCGCCGCCGTAAGGGTCGCCGCCGACAAGGTTGATGTTCATGCGTTCCAGATCGGCCGGGGAATAGGCCCGGCGTGCCAGCTTGATCGCATCGAAGTTGCGGATATGGCGGCGCAGGATGCCTTCGATCCGGTCGGCAAAGGCTTCGCGGGCGGTGTCCCAGTCGGTTTCCGTGATCTCGCCTGCGGCGTCGCCCTTGATGACGCGTGGCGCGTCGGGGATCTGCAGCCACAGCACCGCCTTGCCTTCGGGCGCGCGGGTGGGGTCGATCCGGCTGGGCTGGCCGACGCAGATGGTGGGGGCCGCGGGGAACAGCCCGCGCTCGGCCTCGTTGGCCGATTTCGAAACCGCGTCGATGCCATCTGACAGGTGGATCAGCGCCACCTGATCCAGCCCCGGTGTCGTCCACTCGGGCAGGCCGTCCAGCGCATAGTTCAGCTGGAAGTTGCCTCGCCCGTGACGATAGGCGCGGGTGGCGGCGGTTTCGGCGGGCAGGTTCACACCTTTCAGCAATCGGCCATAAAGCTGCCCCGGCGCGACCGAGGCCAGCACCGAGCGGCACGCGATGGTTTCGCCGCCAGCAAGCCGCACGCCGGCAACCCGGCCATCCTTGACCGCAATTTCCTCGACATCCGCATCGCACCGGATGGTGCCGCCCTGCGCCTCGATCAAACGCCGAAACGCGGCCACTCCGGCACCCGATCCGCCCTTGATGACCGGCGCGCCTGCCGCCTCCAGCGCAAAGGCGATGACCTGTCCCATCTTGGCGGAATAGGCGCTTTCGGGGGTTAGCCCGCAATGCAGCACCCAAGGCGCCCACAGCGCCTGAACCAGCGGCGCGCGATAGCCGGTTTCCAGCCAGCCGCGCGCCGGGGCGAGGGCCGAGCCCATCCACGCGGCCAGCCCGCGCAGGCCACGCTGGCGCACCTGCCCCCACATCAGCCGGGCCGTCTGCCACGACCAAAGACAGCCCCCCAGCAGCGCAAACAGGAACGGCGCCTCGGCCTCGATCGCGCCGACATCGGCGGCGTGGGCATCGCCATCGCCCGCCGCCAGAGCGTTGAACCGGGCGACATTCGTCGCCCGGTCGGTTGTCAGCACCAACCCCGACCCATCCGGGCGCACCACGGCGGTCGGATGCGGGGTGTGGCAGTATTCCAGCCCGTGCTTCGCCAGATGCGGCCCCAGCGCCGCCCCTGCGGGCGACGTCAGGAACAACACCCAAGTGGCCGCCATCACGTCATGCAGGTATCCGGGCGCAAGGTCCTCGGTCCGCAGGCAGCCGCCAGGAACGGGTGACCGTTCCAGCACCAGCACCTTGTCGCCTTTCAGCGACAGCAGCGCCGCAGCCACCAGCCCGTTGATGCCTGACCCGATGATGACATGATCTGCGGCCATCGGCTCAGCCCCGCGGAACCAGCGCCAGCGCGCGGATCGGTGACCCGGTGCCTTGCTTGATCTTCAGGGGCGCCGCGATCAGGATCGCGCCCTTGGGCGGAAGCTTGTCCAGATTGGCCAGCGACGCCAGACCAAAGCGGTTGTTGGCGTGCAGCAAGTTGTGCGCGGGGAAGGGCGGAGTCATGCCCCCGGCCTGTCCGGCGTCGGTGCCGATGCACTGGCTGCCCCAGCCGACAATGCCTTTGTCGACCAGATACTGGATCACCTCGGCCGTCGGCCCGGGGGTGTGCGGGCCGGTCGCATCGGCATTCAGGAACAGGTTTTCGTCATGGGCCCGCTTGTCCCAGTCGGACCGCAGTACCACCCATTCGCCCGCGTTGATCGGCCCGTGCTTGGCTTCCCAGTCCTGCACATGCTGGATGGTCAGCAAAAAGTCGGGGTCCGCCTCGCATTCGCGGCTGAAGTCCAGCACGTTCACCGGGGCGACAAGACGCTGCACGTTCAGCGTGTCGGTGTAGCCGTCGGAATAATCCTTGCCGGTGATCCAGTGATGCGGCGCGTCGAAATGGGTGCCGCTGTGTTCGCCCAGTTCCAGCCAGTTCCACGCCCAGAACGGACCGTCCTTGTCATACTCCGAAATGCGGTGGATCTTGATCGGAGGGGTGTCCTTGGCAAAATCCGGCGGCAGTTTCAGCAGCGGCGTTTCCGGGCCAAGCACGCCCGAGCAATCGACCACCTCGACCCCGCCCGAGGCGATCATCGAGGCAAGGCTGGTCAGAACAGCAGCAGAAGTCATCATCCATCTCCCTTTCGCGGGGTGTTGTCCGACCCCGTCGCTTGCGGTGAAATCATGCTGGACAGATTTGAATGCATTTGCAAGTATATTTCTAATTTGAAAGGTTCAGGCCATGGACGACACGTTCGATGCGGTTCTGATCGGGGCCGGGCATAACGCCCTGGCCTGTGCGGTGCATCTGTCGGCCCGTGGCTGGAAGGTGGCGGTGTTCGAATCTGCGCCGGCGCCCGGCGGTGCGGTCCGTACCGGCGACTACACCTTGCCGGGGTTCCGGCACGACTGGGCCGCGATGAACCTGTCGTTGTTCGCTGGAAGCGCGTTTTTCAAGGCGCATGGGGCCGCTCTGATGGCGCGCGGGCTGGAACTGGTGCCCGTGTCGCACCCCTTCGCCTCGGCGTTTCCTGATGGCCGCTGGCTGGGTGTGTCCACCGACATCGCGGCGACCCAGGCGCGGATCGCCGGGTTCAGCCCCACCGATTCGGCGACATGGGCCCGGTTGGCCGCGGCGTTTCCGTCGGATGCCGCGCATATCTTCGGCCTGTTGGGCGCGCCGATGAAAAAGCGTGCGCTTGCACGCATCCTTTGGCGCCTCTGGCGCGAACGCGGTGTGGCGGGCGCACAGGATCTGGGCCGGTTCCTCCTGCAGTCGCCGCGCGCCTGGCTGGAAGAAACGTTCGAGTCTCCCCACCTGCGGGCCACCCTCGGCGCCTGGGGCATGCATCTTGATTATGCTCCTGACGTCGCGGGTGGCGCGCTTTTTCCCTACCTCGAAGGGATGGCGGGGCAGGCGTTCGGCATGGTGCTGGCGCGGGGCGGGGCAGGGGCGGTGACGACGGCGATGGTGGCCGAGATCGAATCGCGCGGTGGCCGGGTGGAATGCGGCGCGCCGGTGGTGCGCATCCTGCATGGCGGCGGCGTGGCCAACGGCGTCGAATTGGCCGACGGGCGCCGCATCACCGCCGGCAAGGCGGTCATCGCGGGCGTTGCCCCGGGCGCGCTGGTCCGGCTGACGGCGGGGACAGGTGCGGCGCGGTTCGATGCGGCGATGACCGGGTTCCAGCACGCCCCCGGCACGATGATGATTCACCTTGCGATGGATGCGCTGCCGCCCTGGGCGGCCGGCCCCGACCTCCACCGCTTTGCCTATGTCCACCTTGCGCCAAGTCTGGATCAGATGGCGCGCACCTATGCGCAGGCCAAGGCGGGGCTTTTGCCCGATGAACCCGTGATCGTGGTGGGGCAGCCCACCGTGGCCGACCCTTCGCGCGCACCCGCAGGCCAGCATGTGCTTTGGGTGCAGGTGCGTATGGTGCCGGGCACCATCCTGGGCGATGCGGCAGGGCAGATCGCGGCGCGCGACTGGACGCAGGCGGCGGACCCGATGGCCGACCGCGCGCTTGACATCCTTGAGCATTACGCCCCCGGTGCGCGCGGCCACATCCTCGGTCGCCGCGTCGTCAGTCCGGCGGAGCTTGAGGCTGACAACCCCAATCTTGTGGGCGGCGACCAGATTTGCGGCAGCCACCACTTGAGCCAACATTTCCTATACCGTCCTGCCCGTGGCCACACGGACGGGTCGACCCCGATTCGCAATCTGCACCTGACCGGGGCCGCCGTCTGGCCCGGGGCGGGAACCGGGGCGGGATCGGGCTATCTGCTGGCGCGCAAGCTTGCCGGAAACTGAACAACAAGACCAACCAACAGGGAAACGACCATGAAACTTACACGACGCAGCCTGCTGCAGGCATCCGCCGCCACGGTGGCACTCGGCTTTGCCAAGCCGGTGCTGGCGCAGGCCATCGACGAACTGGTGATTGCCTATAACGTCAACCTGCCCAGCTGGGACCCGACGGTCGGCCTGTCGGGCGTGAACCCGACGCTGCAGGGCTTCTATCAGACCGTGTTCGACCAGTTCATTCTGCAAAAGCCTGACCTGTCGCCTGCGCCGGGCCTGCTGACCGCTTGGGGGTGGTCGGATGACCGCAAGCAGGTCTGGATGGATGTGCGCGAAGGGGTGAAATGGCATGACGGGTCGCCGTTCACCGCTGAAGACGTAGCTTGGAGCCTGGTGCGCGTGGCCAAACCGGAAACCGGCAGCCCGATCCAGTTCGTCTGGGGCACGCTGACCAACCACCGGGTCGAAGGCAACCGCGTGATCGCGGATGTCGCGCAGTTCGATCCCACCATTTTCAAGTGGATGTATTTCCTGACCGGCTATGTGCTTCCCAAAGCCTATTACGAGCGTGTGGGCGCCGAAGGGTTCGAGGCAGCGCCCATCGGCACCGGCCCCTACAAGGTGGAGAAGTACGAACGCAACGCCTTTGTCCGGCTCAAAGCGAACGCCGACTACTGGGGCGGCAAGCCGGAATTCGACACCGTGACCATCAAGTTCGTGACCGATGCAGCGTCGCGGGTGGCGGAAGTCGAATCGGGCAACAGCCACGTCACGCTGGAAATGCCCTATGAGGAATTCGACCGCCTGAAGGGCAAGGCCGGATTGGCAGGCGTGGCCAAGCCGATCTCCGACATCGGCATGATCTTCTTCAACGACATCGATGTGATGACCGACCCGAACGTGCGCAAAGCCGCCGTGATGGCGGTGGACAAGCAGACCATCATTGACCGCCTGCTGTCGGGCTATGGCGTCGCCATCGACACGCTGGAAACCCCGGACTACGACGCCTACGACCCCAGCATCAAAACCCCTTATGACCCCGAAGGCGCCAAGGCTTTGCTGGCGGCCAGCGGGTATGGCCCCGACAAGCCGGTCAAGTTCAAGATCCAGACCACCAAAGGCTTCAAGCCCAAGGATTACGAGATCATCCAGGCCATTGTCGGGTTGTGGCGCCGCGTCGGAATCGAGGCGGAAATCGAAGTTTACGAGATCGCCAAGCATTTCGAACTCCGCGCGGCGGACCAGTTGGCCCCGGCGGCGTTCTACAACTGGGGAAATTCGGTCGGCGACCCCACCACATCGACCGGCTTTGCGATGTATGGCCCCAGCCCGCATTCGGTCTGGGACGGGCAAGACGTGATCGACATGATCAACCCGCTGTGGGGCGAGGCGGACGAGGCCAAGCGGATCGAAGGCTGGAAGGGTGTGAGCCGTCACATCGCGGAAAACGCGCTGGTGCTGCCGCTGCTGCAATATGTGCAGCCGATCCTGCACGATGCGCGGGTAAAGGTCACGCCGCATGCATCGGGCGCACTGTTGCCGCACCTGATGACCCGGGCCTGACGGCAACGGCGGGGGGCTGCGGCCCCCCGTTCGTCGCCCGATCCGCCCGTCGGGTGGATTGTGTTTCCCAGGGCTCTTTGGCCCCAAGGGGGCTTTGTGTTCCCTTGGTCCCTTTTTGTGGATTCGAACGGATGCAGGCCGTAACCGCTGGCGGTTGCGCGCCTTGGAGCGCGCGCAGATGCTGAGGCAGGTCTTGTTGCGGTTGGTCACGACGCTGGTTACGCTGTTTGGCGTGGCGGTCATCGTGTTCGTGGTGATCCGGGTGGTCCCCGGGAACCCGGTGGCGATGATGCTGCCCCCCGGCGCGGGCCCCGAGGATATGGCGCGGTTGCAGGCGCTCTATGGTCTGGACAAATCCATCCCGAAACAGTTCGTCATCTGGCTGGGCGGGGTCGTGCAAGGTGATTTCGGCACCTCGATCACCACGCGCCAGCCAGTGGCGGGGCTGGTGCTGGGCCGGTTGCCCGCAACGCTGGAACTGTCGGTCATGGCGCTGGTGATCGCCGTGGTCTGGGGTGGCATCGTCGCACTCGTGGGCACGCGGTTCCGGGGCGGGCGGGCCGAGGCGGCCATCGACGTTGGCAATGGCATCGCGCTCAGTGTGCCGGATTTCCTGTGGGGGCTGGTGCTGATCCTGCTGTTCGGGGTGTTGTGGCCGGTGTTCCACATCTCGGGCCGCGTCTCGCCCAGTCTGGACCTGCCGTTTGTCACCAACTTCTATCTGTTCGAAAGCGTGATCCGCCTGCGGTTCGACTTGTGGTGGGACATCGTGGGCCACATGCTGATGCCTGCACTGGCGCTGGCCTTTCCGCTGGCGGCCATCGTGGCGCAGTTGCTCAAGCAAAGCCTGAAGGAAACCATGCATCTGGATTATGTCACCCTTGCCCGCACCAAGGGCTATGGCGAAACCCGTGTGATCCTGCGCGAGGCGCTGCGCAATGCGGTGCTGCCCACGCTGACGCTGGTGGGGGTGCAGTTTACCTTTCTGATCGGTGGCACGGTGATTGTGGAGCGGCTGTTTTCCTATGAAGGGCTTGGCAACATGGCCATCGATGCGGTCATCAACCGCGACCTGCCGCTGATTCAGGGCATCGTGATCCTGTTTGCGGTGATCTTTACAGCCGTCAACCTGATCGTCGATCTGCTTTATGCCGTGCTGAACCCGAGGTTGCGTCATGCATGACGGGCGCGGGGCCGTGCGGCGCCGGGCAGGCGCGCGGTTGTGGTTGTCGGCAGGATGGCTGACCTTGGCAGGTGGGGCGGCGTTGCTGGCGCCGTGGATCGCGCCGCATGATCCGTTGGCACAGGACCTGTTCGCCGGTCGGATGCCGCCGTTCTGGGTGGCGGGGGCCGACCCCGCCTATCCCCTGGGCACCGACAGTCTGGGGCGCGACGTGCTCAGCCGCATCCTGCACGGGGGGCGCATCGCGTTTCTGGTGGCGCTGATCGCGGGACTGGCTACGGCGGTGCTGGGCGCCACGCTGGGGCTGCTGGCGGGCTTTTTCCGTGGCTGGGTCGATGTGGCGATCTCCCGTCTGATCGACATCTGGATGGCCTTTCCCCCGGTGCTTTTCTCCATACTTTTGATCGCGGTGATCGGGCCGGGGCTGTGGTCGATCATCATCGCGATCATCGTCATTGACTGGACCCGCTTTGCCCGCGTCGTGCGGGCCGAGGCGATGGGCCAGGGCGCGATGGATTACGTCGCCTCGGCCCGCGTCGCAGGGCGGGGGCGGATTTCCACGCTGGTGGTGGAGATCCTGCCCAACGTTCTGCCCACTATCGTGGTGCTGTTGACGCTGGAAATGGGCATCGCCGTGATCGTTGAGGCGATTTTGTCTTTTGTGAACCTGTCAATTTCCACCGACAGCCCGACATGGGGCGGCATGATCGCCGAAGGCCGCACAAGTGTGCATCAGGCGTGGTGGGTGCTGGTGTTGCCGTTGATCGCGCTGTTCCTGACCGTTCTGGCCTTTTCGCAACTGGGCGAAGGGCTGAAGGACCGCTTTGACCCGGTGCTGAGATGAGCTTTCTGCGTATCGAAAACCTCTCGGTTGCCATTCGCGGCGGGGGGCCGCTGCTGCGGCGGGTATCGCTTGAGGTGGCCGCGGGCGAGGTGATGGCGCTGGTGGGCGAATCCGGTGCGGGCAAGTCGATGATCGGGAAGGCCGTGCTGGGCATCCTGCCCCGCGCGGCGCAGATCACCGAAGGTCGCATCTGGCTGGACGGCGAGGACCTGTTGGCGCTCAGCGCCACCGCACGGCGCCAGCGCATCGGCGCCAAGGCGGCGCTGATCCCGCAAGACCCGCTGACGGCGCTGAACCCGGTGCGCCGGATCGCGCCGCAGATCACCGACCGGCTGGTCGATATTCTGGGTTGGGACCGCGCCAAGGCCGAGGCCCGGGCGCGCGACCTGCTGGGCGAAGTGCAGATTGCAGACCCTGACCGGGTGATGCGGTCCTATCCGCACGAACTGTCGGGCGGCATGCGGCAACGCATCCTCATCGCGTCGGCCTTTGCGGCGGAACCCAGGCTGATCGTGGCCGACGAACCGACCACCGCACTGGATGTGACGGTGCAAAAGCAGATCCTGCGGCTGATCCGCGACATGCAGGCACGGCACGGCACGGCGCTGTTGTTCGTCACGCATGATCTGGGCGTGGTGTCCAAGATCTGCCAGCGGCTGACGGTGCTGTATGGTGGCCTTGTGCTGGAACAGACCGACGTGCGGGCCTTCTTCAAGGCGCCCGGCCACCCCTATTCAGCGGCGCTGCTGGCGGCCACCCCCCGCCATGACGACCCCGAGGCCAGTCTGAACCCGGTCCCCGAGGCGGTGATAGCCGCCGCGCAGGCCGAGGTTGCCGCCTTTGACCGGAGCGCACCGCATGGATGACATCTACGATGTGCAGGGCCTGCGGCTATCGCTGGCCGACATGGCGCGCAAGCCGCTGTTCGGGCCTGCACCCCGGCTGGAAATCCTGAAAGGGCCGACCTTTCGCATCCGACGAGGCGAGGTGGTGGGCATTGTCGGCGGCTCGGGTTCCGGCAAATCCACGCTGGGGCGCGCGTTGGTGCGGCTGTTGGAACCCAGCGCGGGGACGATTCGTTTCGAAGGCGCCGACATCACCCATCTGGACGATGCCGCCTTGCGCCCGTTGCGGCGGCGCATGCAGATGATCTTTCAGGACCCGATGTCATCGCTCAATCCGCGCCATCGGGTCGGCCAGATCATCGCGGCCCCACTGGTGCTGCATGGCGATGACGATCCGCGCAGGCGTGCATTGGAGGCGCTGGATCAGGTCGGCCTGCCGCGCGGCTTTGCCACCCGCTATCCGCACGAATTGTCCGGCGGCCAGCGCCAGCGCGTCGGCATCGCCCGTGCCATCGCGCTGCGCCCCGATTTCATTCTGGCCGATGAAATTGTGTCGGGGCTCGATGTCTCATCGCAGGCGCAGGTTCTGGCGGTGCTGCGGGCCTTGGTGCGCGACCTCGGGCTGACGCTGGCCTTCATCAGCCATGACCTGAGCGTGATCCGGCGGCTGTGTGATCGGGTGATCGTTCTGCATCAGGGGGTTATCGTCGAGGACGGCCCTTGCGCACAGGTGTTTGCCGCGCCGTCCGCGGCCTATACCCGCGAATTGCTGGATGCGATCCCCGACCCCGATCCCGACCAGCCATGGTTCTGACCCTTGGCCACCGGCGCCGATTGCGTTAGCGTCCGGCCATGACCGATGATGACCGCATCCTGCTGACCGACCTGTTCACCGCCGCCGTCGCGGCCGCAGACCCGTTGCGCGCGCTGGCGGCGCATCTGCCCGCCCGCCCGCCCGGGCGAACGGTTGTGATCGGCGCAGGCAAGGGCGCGGCACAGCTCGCCGCCGCGTTTGAAACGCTGTGGGACGCGCCGGTTTCGGGCGTGGTGGTCACCCGCTACGGCTATGGATGCCCCACCCGCCACATCCGGGTGTTGGAGGCTGCGCACCCCGTCCCTGACGCAGCCGGCATCGCCGCCTCTGCCGCGTTGTTTGATGCGGTGCGCGGGCTGGGGCCCGATGATCTGGTGGTGGCGCTGGTCTGCGGCGGCGGGTCGGCTTTGCTGCCGTGCCCACCGGGCGACCTGACGCTGGAGGACGAGGCGGCGCTGAACCGAGCGTTGCTGGCCTCCGGCGCGCCGATTTCGGTGATGAACGCGATCCGCAAGCAGGTGTCGGGCATCAAGGGCGGGCGTCTGGCGGCGGCGTGCCACCCGGCGCGTGTGGTGTCGCTTGTGGTGTCAGACGTGCCCGGCGATGACCCGGCGCAGGTCGCATCGGGCCCGACGGTGCCTGACGCGGGCACCCGCGCCGATGCACGCCGTCTGGTCGAGACATGGCGCATCGCACTGCCGCCGCGCGTGGCCGACTGGCTGGCAGGCGATGCGGGCGCCGCCCCCGACCCCGCCGATCCGGTGTTTGCCGGACACCGTGTCGAGGTTGTCGCCTCGGCACGGCTCAGCCTTGAGGCTGCCGCAGCACTGGCGCAGGCGCGTGGCATCCCCGCCGCCATTCTATCGGATGCCATCGAAGGCGAAGCGCGCGATGTGGCGCGCGTTCACGCCGCCATTGCGCGCGAAGTGGCAACCCGTGGCCGCCCCTTTGCCCCGCCCGTGGTCATCCTGTCGGGTGGCGAAACGACTGTCACCCTGCGCGGCAAGGGGCGTGGCGGGCGCAATTCGGAATTTTTGCTTGCGTTGGCGCTGGCCGCCGAAGGCGTGCCTTTTGCCGCGCTGGCCGCCGATACCGACGGTATCGACGGATCCGAATCCAATGCAGGCGCCTTTGCAGACGGGAACAGCATGGCCCGCCTGCGCGCCCATGGCCGTGACCCTGCGGCGCTTCTGGCCGGGAACGATGCCTATACGGCGTTCGAAACTCTGGGTGACCTGTTTGCCCCCGGCCCGACCGGCACCAACGTCAACGATTTCCGCGCCATCCTGATCCGCTAACGGGCCGCCCGGGCCCGATCAGACGTTCAGCAGCAGATGCTCGCGTTCCCACGGGCTGATGACCTGCTGGAACTCCTTGTATTCATGGCGCTTAACGGCTGCGTACAGCGCAACAAAGTCCGGGCCCAGCACCTCGACCATGGCGGCGTCCTCTTCCAGCAGGTCGATGGCATCGGACAGGTTCAGTGGCAATTCGTCTTCGCCCATATAGGCGTTGGTGGTGCATTCGGCCCGCGGGTTCTGTGCCTCCTTCAGACCAAGATAGCCGCAGGCCAGACTGGCGGCGAGGCCGAGATAAGGGTTGCAGTCCATCCCGGCCAGCCGGTTTTCCACGCGCCGCGCCTCGGGGCCGGAGATCGGCACGCGCAGCCCGGTCGTGCGGTTGTCGCGGCCCCATTCCAGATTGATCGGCGCTGCAAAGTCGGGGACATAGCGGCGGTAACTGTTGACGTAGGGGGCGAGCAAGGCCACCCCCGCCGGCAGATGCCGCTGCATTCCGGCGATGAAATGCATGAAGGCCGGTGTCTCGCTGCCATCATCGGCGGAAAAGATGTTGCGGCCTGTGGCAAGGTCCACCACCGAATGGTGGATGTGCATGGCGCTTCCGGGTTCGCCCTCGATCGGTTTGGCCATGAAGGTGGCAAAGCAGTCGTGGCGCAGCGCCGCTTCGCGGATCATCCGCTTGAAGTAGAAGATATGGTCGGCCAGATCGACCGGGTTGCCATGCGCAAGGTTGATTTCCACCTGCCCGGCGCCGCCTTCTTGCAGGATGCCGTCAATTTCCAGCCCCATCGCCTCGGCGAAATCATAGATGTCGTCGATCACCTTGCCGTATTCATCGACCGCCGACATCGAATAGGCCTGCTTCGCCGCTGCCCGTCGCCCCGACCGGCCCATCGGCGGCATGATCGGCATGTTCGGGTCCAGATTGCGGGCGACAAAGAAGAATTCCATCTCGGGCGCGACCACGGGCCGCCAGCCCTCTGCGGCATACAGCGCCAGAACCCGCTTGAGCACATTGCGCGGCGAGGTGGCCACCGGCATCCCGCGCTGGTCAAACGCATCATGGATGATCTGGAGCGTGATGTCGGCGGTCCAGGGGGCTGCCGTGGCGGTGGAAAAGTCAGGAACCAGCGTCATGTCCGGTTCCTTGTATTCCTCCTCGCCCTTCGGGGCATCGGCCCATTCGCCGGTGATGGTTTGCAAAAAGATCGAGGTCGGCAGAAAGAAGCTTTTCTGATGCTCGAACTTGAAGGCGGGCATCGCCTTGCCGCGCGCCACGCCGGCGATGTCGGGAACGATGCATTCCACTTCGTCCAGGCGCCGCCCCGAAAGGAATTCGCGGGCGGCTTCAGGCAGTTTTTCGGTCCAGT
>JAUXPG010000203.1 GCA_030683915.1 Gemmobacter sp. | reverse complement strand
CGATGCCGATGCCCAGCATGTGCGGCACCGTGCGGCGAAAGCCAAAGTTCACCCCCGATGCCAGCAGCATCATGTTGTTCGGCCCCGGCGAGGCCGAGGTGGCAAAGGCATAGACGGCAAGGGCGATCAGCGACTCGGGTGTCATGGCGCATTCCTGCCTTGCGGCGCGGGCAAAGGCCAGCCCCCCTCGACAGCCGATCCCCAATGGTCAAGATGGCGGCATGCGCCACACCGTTCATCCCTTCCTCGACCATCCGCGCCCCACGGCCTTTGCCCATCGCGGCGGCAGCCTGGAGGCCGAGGAAAACACCTTGCCCGCGTTCGAACGTGCGGTGGCGCTGGGGTATACCCACGTTGAACTTGACGTGCATCTGACCGCGGATGGTGCGGTGGTGATCCACCATGACGACAGTTTGTTGCGCGTCTTCGGGGTGGACCGGCCCGTGGCCGGGCTGACACGGGCCGATCTGGCCACGGTGCGCTCTCCGGGCGGGGCGGCGGTGCCCTTGCTGAGCGAGCTGTTGCACAGCTGGCCGGGCCTGCACGTGAATATCGAGGCCAAGTCCGACGCGGTGATCGCGCCGCTGGCCGAGGTGATCCGCCGTGCCGATGCGCTGGACCGGGTGTGCATCGGGTCCTTCGCGCCCGAACGCACCAAGGCCGCCCGCGCGGCGCTGGGGCCGCGGCTCTGCTGGTCGCCCGCGCATGCCGGGGTGGCGCGGCTGTGGGCGCGCGGCTGGGGCCTGCCGCTTCCGACCGGGTTTCCGGTGGCGCAGGTGCCTGTCCGGTGGCGGGGCATTCCGGTGGTGACGCCGCGCATGGTCCGTGCCGCGCATGCCTGCGGTATTCAGGTGCAGGTCTGGACCGTGGACGATGCGGCCGAGATGGACCGGCTGCTGGACATGGGCGTGGACGGGCTGATGACCGACCGCCCGAGCGTGCTCAAGGCCGTGCTGCAGCGCCGGGGCCAGTGGACGGGTGGCTGACGCGCCCTAATGCGGCGGCAACAGCCCGGCGGGACGCTCGACTTCAACCTCGTAATCCAGGGCGGCGCGGTCCAGCGCGGGTGTCGCGCGCTTGAAGGTGCAGATCAGTTCGCCATCCTGCACTTCGGCGGCCTGAATCAGACAGGTGAGGATCATTCGCGACCCTTCGTGGATTTCCACGAAACCGCGCAGATGCGCCACACGCGCCGCGTCGATGCTGAACCCGCTGTCCCACAGCCGGAGAATCGGGAACACAGCCCCGTTCAGATGCAGGGCAAGCCGCCGACTGCGCGCCGATGATTTCTTGCGCGCGCGCTCCAGACCTTCACGGATTTCGGCAGGCAGATGTTCCAGCATGGCGGCGTTCCTGTTATCCTGACATTCAGTCTGGCTCGCTTTCGGGAAATTTCAAGCGGTTCCGAAGGCTTGCGCCGGACAGACAGGCGGCGTGGCAAGCGGGCCACGCGGGATGTGCGATTTCGCAGGGGGGTCTGCGCCCGCCGCGCGGGTATGCGCAGGGGGTGCAATGCCCTAGGTTGTTGCATGGGTCATGCAAGGGGCAGTCGATGGGTCAGTTGGTGAACGGGGTCTGGGACCCCGCGTGGTACGACACCGGCAAGACGGCCGGACGATTCGAACGGACAGTCACCCGGTTTCGCAACTGGGTCACCCCCGACGGCGCACCGGGGCCATCCGGCGAAGGCGGGTTTACGGCCGAGGCCGGGCGATACCACCTCTATGTCTCCTATGCCTGCCCATGGGCGCACCGCACGTTGATCTTTCGGACGCTGAAGGGGTTGGAAGACCTTATCGCGGTGTCCGTGGTGCACCCCGACATGCTGGCCGACGGCTGGACCTTCGCCACCGATTTCCCGGGCGCCACCGGCGACGGCCTGCATGGCCTGCCCTTCCTGCGCGATCTCTACACGCGGGCAGTGCCCGATGTATCCGGCCGGGTGACGGTGCCGGTGCTGTGGGATTGCGCGCGCGACACCATCGTGTCGAACGAAAGCGCCGAGATCATCCGCATGTTCAACTCCGCCTTTGACGGGCTGACCGGCAACACCGCCGACTACTGGCCCGAACCGTTGCGCGACGAGATCGAGGCGGTGAACGCCCGCGTTTACCCCGGCCTGAACAACGGGGTCTACCGCGCCGGGTTTGCCACCACACAAGACGCCTATGACGAAGCGGTGACCGAGGTCTTTGCCACGCTCGACTGGCTGGAAGACCACCTGTCGCGCGAACCCTTTCTGGCAGGCGGCCGCGTGACCGAGGCGGATTGGCGGCTGTTCACCACGCTCGTCCGGTTCGATACCGTCTATCACCTGCATTTCAAGTGCAACCGCGCCCGACTGGTGGATTACCCGAACCTCTGGGCCTATACGCGGGCGCTGTATCAGGTGCCGGGCGTCGCCCCGACCGTGCGACAGGATCACATCGTGCGGCATTACCACTACAGCCACGACACCATCAATCCGCACCGGATCATCCCGATCAATCCCCGCCCCGACTTTGACGCACCGCATGGCCGGATGGTGCCAGCGGTCTGACGGGGTTTGGTTGCGGCGACGCATAGTCCTCGGGCCTGTTGGCCGGGCCGGCGGGGCGGCAGAGTGCTGCGCGCCGGGCGCCAATTCTCGGGCGGGCCACGCGAAGGTTTTACAACTATTTCATACTTTACAAAGGATTAACCGATGCCACTTGCGATTTTCCGGGCGGGTGCGCATACATGTGCTGCAATCGACAAGGATAGGATTTCCACATGATCACCCGTATCAATCCCGGCCCCCGCATGTCCGAGGCTGTCGTCTACAATGGTGTCGCGTGGCTGGCCGGACAGGTCGGCGAAGGCGCCACCGTGGCCGAACAGACCGCCGATTGCCTTGCGCAGGTGGATCGCATCCTGGCGCAGATCGGGTCGTCCAAGGACCAGATCCTGCAGACGATCATCTGGTTGGCGGACATGGCCGACTTCGCCGAGATGAACAGCGTCTGGGACACCTGGGTGCCGCAGGGCCACACCCCCGCGCGGGCCACGGGCGAGGCAAAGCTGGCCGCGCCGAAATACCGGGTGGAAATCATCGTCACCGCCGCCGTGCCCGCCCCGCGCGAACCGTCGGACCGCTAAGGTTCCCCGTCCCCGGCGCTC
>JAUXPG010000149.1 GCA_030683915.1 Gemmobacter sp. | reverse complement strand
ACACGATGCGCGACCAGTCCACCGGAGACTTGCCCGGCGGAATGCCCAAAAGCGCGATCTTGCCGCCCATCACAAGGCTTTCGACCATCTGGTCCAACGCTGCCTGACTGCCCGACATTTCCAGCCCCACGTCAAAGCCCTGCTGCATTTTCAGCCGGGCCATGACCGCGCGCAGGTCCTCTTGCGCGACGTTGACGGGGGTGATGTCAGCCACCTGCGCCGCCAGCGCCAGCCGGTCGGGGTTGATGTCGGTGATCACCACATGGCGCGCTCCGACGTGCCGGGCCACCGCGCCCGCCATGATGCCGATCGGCCCCGCGCCGGTGATCAGCACGTCCTCGCCGACCAGATCGAACGACAATGCGGTATGCACAGCGTTGCCCAATGGGTCGAGAATGGCGCCTATGTCGTCGGAAATGCCATCGGGCAGGGGAACGACGTTGAAAGCAGGAAGGCGCAGGAATTCCGCAAAGGCGCCCGGTTCGTTCACCCCGATGCCGCGCGTTTCGGGATCAAGGTGGAACTTGCCCGCACGGCTTTGGCGCGAATGCCGCCCGATCAGGTGGCCTTCGCCTGAACAGCGCTGGCCAAGGTGCAGGTCGGTCACGTTGGCCCCCATCGCCACGATCTCGCCCGCAAACTCATGCCCGGTCACCAGACCCAGCGGCACGGTGCGCGCCGCCCAGTCATCCCAGTTCCAGATATGGATATCGGTGCCGCATATGCCGGTCTTGTGGATGCGTATCAGCACATCGTCGGGGCCGATGTCGGGCACCGGGCGGTCCTCGGCCCAAAGCCCGGGCTCGGGGCGCAGTTTGGCAAGCGTTTTCATGGGGTATCCTCCCAAAGGTCGGTGGAGAGGTATTTCAGGCCGGAATCGCACACGATGAAGGCAACGGTTCCGCCGCGTTCCGGGCCTTCCAGCAGCGCCACCGCAGCGGCGAGGTTGGCACCGGCGGAATAGCCGCCGAAAATGCCTTCGGTCCGCGCCAGAAGGCGGGCCATGTCGCGCGCCTGATCGGCCGTGACAGTCAGATGACCCGCCAGCGGCGCGCCGTGCAGATGCACAAGGTCGGCCATAAGATACCCGCCACCCTGTATCGGATGGTCGGGGTGGCCGGTGTCGCCCCCGGCCAAGGCCGCGGCGCCCAGCGGTTCAACGGCGTAGCAGCGCACACCTTTGGGGGCCAGCGCGCGCGCCACGCCGCCCAGCGTGCCGCCCGACCCGGCAAAATCGCAAAAGGCGGTAATCGTGCCACCCGATTGCGCCCAAAGCTCGGCCGCCGTGCCGGTTTCATGCGCGGCGGGGTTGCCGGGGTGACGGAACTGGTCGGCGCGAAAGGCGTCCCGCGCGGCGGTCACAGCCTTCGCCGCCGCCTCGACCAGCGCAAGGTCGGCGCCTGACACCTGACCGGGCGTGCCGCCGGGATGTTGCGGCACGATCACCACCTCGGCCCCCAAGGCGCGCATCATGCGTGCGCGTTCCACCGAATTGCCCGCGCTCATCACCGCCACGAACGGGTGGCCCAGCACACCGCAGCAGATGGCCAGCCCGGTGCCCATGTTGCCCGAGGTCAGTTCCACCACCGTCTGGCCCGGCCGCAGGGTGCCGTCGGCGCGGGCATGGTCCAGAATGGCGCGGGCGGCACGGTCCTTCTTGGAAAATCCGGGCAGCAGCAGGTCGAGTTTGGCAAGCAACCGACCGTGCAGGCCAAGGCGGGCGGCCAGCCTGTCCATCGCCACAAGGGGCGTGTTGCCGATGGCGTGGGTGACGTCTGGCAGGATCATGCCAGCGCTCCGGTGGCGCGTCCGGCGGCGCGAAAGGCGTCGAGCGCGAAATCAAGGTCGGCGCGGGTCAGGGCAGCATTCATCTGGGTGCGGATGCGGGCCTGCCCGCGCGGCACGACCGGAAAGAAGAACCCGGCCACATAAACCCCGCGCGCGTCCAGTTCTGCCGCCATCGCCTGCGCCAACCGCGCATCGCCCAGCATCACCGGGATGATCGGGTGTTCCCCCGGCAGCAGGGTGAAGCCCGCGTCGGTCAACCCCGCGCGCCAGTAGGCGGCGTTTTCGAACAGGCGGGCGCGCAGGTCGTCAGCCTGTTCCACCAGATCCAGCGCCGCCAGCGCCGCGCCGGTAATCGCCGGAGGCAGGGCATTGGAAAAAAGGTAAGGCCGGGCACGCTGGCGCAGCAGGTCAATCACCGGCTGCGGCCCGGCGACGTAGCCGCCCAAGGCGCCCCCTAGCGCCTTGCCCAGCGTGCCGGTCAGAATATCCGCCTGCACGCCAAAATGCGCCGGGGTGCCGCGCCCCTGCGGTCCGATGAAGCCGGTCGCGTGGCAATCATCCACCATCACCACCGCGTCATACCGATCGGCCAAGGCGCGGATATCGGCCAGCGGTGCAAGATAGCCGTCCATTGAAAAGACGCCATCGGTGGCGATCATCACGAACCGCGCGCCCTCGGCACGGGCGCGCTGCAACTGCGCCTCCAGATCGGCCATGTCGGCGTTGGCATAGCGGTAGCGCCGCGCCTTGGACAGGCGGATGCCATCGATGATGCTGGCATGGTTCAGCGCGTCCGACACGATGGCATCATCGGGCCCCAGCAATGGTTCAAACAGGCCGCCGTTCGCATCGAAGCACGCGGCGAACAGGATGCTGTCATCAGTGCCCAGATACCGCGCCAACCGGGTTTCCAGCGTGCGATGCAGGTCTTGTGTGCCGCAGATGAACCGGACTGACGCCATGCCGAAGCCGTGGGCGTCCATCGCCTGCCGCGCCGCCGCCACGAGCATCGGGTGGTTGGCCAGACCGAGATAATTGTTGGCACACAGGTTGACCGCCGTGCCGGACCCAAGCGCCACGCGCGCGCCCTGAGGGCCAAGGATCAAGCGTTCGCGTTTGGTCAGGCCCTCGGCCTCGATCCCACGCAGGGTTTCGGTGAGGTGCGAAAGGAAGGCAGTTTCCGTCATGGTGGATGACCTCCGGCTTTGCGGAGTATGCGTGAGTAGTCCGCGGGAGTCAATATCGCGGATACGTTTCCGCTTTGTCGGACGCGGGTGCGCGCGCTGCACCCGGGGGCGCAGCGCAGCGGCGCCGCCCGCTCGGTCAACTGCCCTGCACGATCAGAAGCGCGCGGGCCGGCGCGCCGGTGGCTTCGATACGGTGCTGGCGGTCGGCAGGGTAGCGTGCTGTGTCTCCGGGGTGCAACGTTTCCACCGCATCGCCGCTGGTCACGCGCAGCGACCCGTCGATCACCGTCAGATGCTCGCGGCAACCCGGTCCATGTGCATCTGACACCAGCCGCCCGAGGGCGGTGAAGGCAAGGTCGTAAACTTCGTGGCTGCCGACGGTTTCGGGCGGGGACAGGATGCGGATGGTCACGCCTTCGCCCCGCCCGGCGATGGTAGGGGCGGCGGCGGCGCGCACCACTTCTATGGCGGGGGGGGAAGGCGCATCAAGCAGGCCCGCGAAATCGACCTGCAGCGCACGGGTCAGGTTCCACAGGGTCGCCACGGTTGGCGAAGATTCGCCCCGTTCAATCTGGCTGACCATCGACCGCGACACCCCCGACAGTTTGGCGACGGCATCCAGCGACAAGCCGCGCGTGCGCCGCGCTTCGCGCAAGGCGACGGCAAGACGGGTGGTGATGTCGGGCTGGTCTGTCATCGGTGGTCCCGGCGGGGCGGGCAGGCCGAACCTTTCGGGGCAGCCCGCATGTGGATACTTGGATCGGCGCGAAAGGCAGGGTGCGTCGCGGGGGGCTGTGCTGTCAACCGCCCGACTGGCGGCGGGCGCGCAGTTTGGCAAACCAGTCCAGCCGTTTGCGCAGATCCCGTTCAAAGCCGCGTTCTGGCGGGGCATAGAACTCAGGGCGCGTCATCCCGTCGGGAAAGTAGTTCTGCCCCGAAAACCCGTCTTCGGCATCGTGGTCATAGGCGTAACCCTCCCCATAGCCGATGGATTTCATCAGCTTGGTCGGCGCGTTCAGGATGTGTTTGGGGGGGGCGAGGCTTCCGGTGTCACGGGCTGCCTTGCGGGCGGCCTTGTAGGCGGTGTAGGCGCCATTCGATTTCGGCGCGAGCGCGAGGTAAAGCACGGCATTCGCAAGGGCGAGTTCGCCTTCGGGGCTGCCCAGCCGTTCATAGGTGTTCCACGCATCCAGGCAAATCCCCTGCGCCTGCGGATCGGCAAGGCCGATATCCTCGACGGCCATGCGGGTCAGGCGGCGGGCAAGGAAGCGCGGGTCTTCGCCGCCTTCCAGCATGCGGGCAAACCAGTATAGCGCGGCGTCTGGGTCTGACCCGCGCACCGATTTGTGCAGGGCCGAGATGAGGTTGTAATGTTCCTCTCCCGACTTGTCGTATTTCGCGGCGCGTCGCATCAGACGGGTGGCAAGGGCCGTGCGGTCCATTGGCGGCCCTTTGTGCGCGGCCACCTGTTCGATGAGGTTGAGCAGCGCGCGCCCGTCGCCATCGGCCATGGCGTGCAGCGCGTCGCGGGCGTCGGGCGTCAGCGGCAGCACGCGACCCAGATCGCGCTCGGCGCGCTGCGTCAGATGTTCGAGGTCCACGAGCGACAGCCGGTCCAGCACGATCACCTGCGCGCGGCTGAGCAGCGCCGCGTTGAGCTCGAACGAGGGGTTTTCCGTGGTAGCGCCCACCAGCGTGATGGTGCCGTCTTCCATGTGTGGCAAAAACCCATCCTGCTGCGCTTTGTTGAAGCGGTGGATCTCGTCGACGAAAAGCAGGGTGCCCTTGCCTTGGGCACGGCGCAGTTTGGCGGTGTCGAAAACCTTGCGCAGGTCAGGAACGCCGGTGAAGATTGCGCTGATCTGCACGAAGGCCAGGTC
>JAUXPG010000066.1 GCA_030683915.1 Gemmobacter sp. | reverse complement strand
CCGTCAGTCCCGTGCTTTCAGCGCGGTCGCCAGATCCACCCGGTCAAGCCTGCGCCGCACCATCAGCACCGACCCCAGCGCGGCAGCGAACACCGCAAGCGCGGCCAGCGCAAAGGTGCGGCGGGTGATGTAAAAAGGGATCTGGAACATGTCGGTGGACATCGCCCCGACCAGCCCCACCGCAAGCCAGTAGCCTGCCAGCCACCCGATGGGTATGGCCAGCACGGTCAGTAGCATCATCTCGCCCACCAGGACATACCCCACCTCGGCCCGGCTAAAGCCAAGCACGCGCAGGCTTGCCAGTTCATAGCTGCGTTCCGAAACTTGGATACGGGCGGCGTTATAGACCACACCCACCGCGATCAGCACACCGATCAGGGTATAGACGCCGACCATCGTCAACAGGTTCTCGCTGAGCGTCGCATCGAACTGGCGCCGCACCTCGGACCAGTCAGAAAGGCCGGCAACCCCGGGCATCTGCTTGATGGCGGCGTTCAGCGCGTCCCTGCGGTCGGACTGCACTTGAAGGTGGATCGTGTTGACCTGCGGTGCGACATCCATGGCGGCGAACACGGCGGCGGCAGAGATATGCGCCTCTTGCCCCATGCCCTGCGCGATGATCTCGGCCACCGGCAGGGACAGCACCGCGCGCGGTGGCGTCAGCATTTCCAGTCGCAGCACATCGCCAGCGCGTATGTCCAGCGCGCGGGCGAGCATTTCGGGCAGCACCAGACCAGCCGGGCCGGGACCCACGACCCGCCCGGCGTCATCGACAAGCCGCGCCAGTTCCGTCCCCGGGAAATGGCCCTGCAATGCGGTCAGCCGGTGTCGATGCCCGTTGACCGCCCGCACGGGGGCGACAAAGGCCCCTTCGGACCGCATGACACCGGGCAGGGTCAGTGCATCCTGCACCGCCGTTTCCGGCTGGGCGCGGGTCAGCATCAGCGTCACATGCTGCCGGTTTGCCTGCTGGAATACGCTGTCGGCCAACCGCTCGACCGCGTCGAACATGAAATAGCTCATCACCAGCACCCCGACCGAGGCGGACACCCCGAACAGCGTGATCGCGGCGCGCCCCGGCCAGCGCAGGATCGAGCGAAAGATCATCATCGTGGTTTGCCGCAACCCAAGAGAGGTCAGCCAGCGATGGGCGGCGCCGCGGGCGAAACTGGGGGGCGCGGGGGGCTGCATCGCTTCGGCAGGTGGCAGCCGCAGCGACGACCAGACCGCGCGCAGCCCGCCCAGAACGGCCGTAGCCATGCCCAGCACCGCCGAAATCACCAAGGCTTGCGTTCCCCAATCGCTCAGGATGAAGGGAAAGCGGAAGAAATCGCGATAAAGGCCGATCATCGCATCCGCGATCCACCAGCCAAACGCCCAGCCGGCCAGCACCCCGATGACCCCGATCAGCAGCGCCAGCTTCAGATAATGGCCGGCGATTTCCGTCCGAGAATACCCCAGCGCCTTCAAAAGCCCGATCTGCGCGCGTTCCATCGCGATCAGCCGACCCAGGACCATGTTGACCAGAAATGCCGCGACGACCAAGAATATCGGGGGGACAAAGGCCGCCATCGCGCCCAGTTGCTGCAATTCGCCGTTCAGAAAGGCATGCGAAACCTGCCGGTCGCGCCCATACGCCCCGGTGCCGCCATAAGGGTCCAGCAACAGATCCAGCGCCGCACTGACCGCGCGGGCGTCGCCATCGCGCGTCAGCCGCAGCGCGATTTCGTTGACCGCGCCGCCCATGTCCATCGCCGCCGCTGCCGCCGCCTCGTTCATCCAGACCAAAGCATAGCGGCGGTCATCGGGCATCATCGCGCCGGGGGGCATGGTGTAGATGAATTCGGGGCTGAGCACCCAACCCGTCACGGTCAGGTCGCGCAACTGGCCGTTCAGCACTCCGCGAAATCGGCTGCCGGGGGCAAGGCCGTGGATTTCGGCAAAGGGTTCGGCCAGCGCCACCTCGTCGGCGCGGTCCCGGTCGGGCAGGCGGCCCCGGCGCACCAGCGGCAGGTTCAGCGCTGGCCCGTCGGCAGGCAGCGACAGGATGCGCCCCGGGGCCGGTTCCGTCATCCCGTCAATATCAAGCACGGCATGAAACACGATCCGCCCTTCGGCCTGCGCCACGCCGGGGATCAGCGCGGCAGCGGCGACCACATCGGCAGGCGCGCGGGTGGCCCCGGCAAACACATCGGCAAAGCGGTGGCGGTCGTAATAGGCGGCCTGCGTCTGGATCAGCGTCGTTTGCGTGGCCTGCGCGCCGACCAGCACCATGATCCCGCAGCCCAGCACCAGCGCGATGGCCAGTGTCTGCGCCCAGATCCGGCGCAGGTCGCGCAGCATCTTGCGGTCCAGCGCCCTCACCAGCTGACCTGCGCAGGAAGGATGCGGTCGGCGTTCGCCTCGTCCCGGATGACCTTGCCATCGGCAAGCACCACCACGCGGTGCGCAATCCGCTGGATGCTGGCGTTGTGGGTGATCAGGACCGTCGCCGTGCCCAGATCGCGATTGACCTCATAAAGCGCCTCGAGCACCTGAATGCCAGTCTTGCTGTCCAGCGCGCCAGTGGGTTCATCACACAGCAGCACATCAGGCCGCTTGGCAATGGCCCGCGCGATGGCAACCCGCTGTTGTTCCCCGCCCGACAGTTCCGCCGGAAAATGGTCCAGCCGGTGGGCAAGGCCGACACGGTCCAGCGCCTCTTCTGGCGTCATCGGGTTGCGCGCGATCTCGGTCACCAGCGCCACGTTTTCCCGCGCTGTCAGGCTGGGAACAAGGTTGTAGAACTGAAAGACAAAACCGACATGATCGCGCCGGAACGCGGTCAACTGGCGGTCGCTGGCAGTGGTCAGTTCTTGGTCGCGAAAGAACACCCGCCCGCCCGAAGGAAGGTCAAGCCCGCCAAGTATGTTGACCAGCGTGGATTTGCCCGACCCCGACGCGCCAAGCAGCACCACCATCTCGCCTTCGGCCAGACACACGTCCACGCCGCGCAGCGCCCAGACTTCCACCGCCCCGGTCCGGTAGACCCGGGTCACACCTTTCGCCCGGAAGACCGGCAAAGTGGAACCGTCG
>JAUXPG010000053.1 GCA_030683915.1 Gemmobacter sp. | reverse complement strand
GGCATACACCGTCGCAGGCGATGGAGGCGCCGATGTCGATGCCCGCCACATCATAGCCGGTGCCGATGCGGGCGCGCAGATCGCCCCGCTGTTCGACCGCCAGAACGTCGCCGATGTCGGTGATGATGCCGGTGAACATGCCCCGCCCCCCTGATGTGATCCGGGGTTTTCCCTACCCGAAACCGCTCGGCGATGGAAGCACCGCCGGAGCGCCGCGCCCATGCCGCAGTCTTGCCACGCCCCCGGTGCAGGTTGCGGCGTAAACCAGATGTTTCCCACTTGCCAGCATTCCTGATCGCAGGGCAGACACGTCCAGAAGGGCAGACATGACCACCGCGCAAAGGCTTCATCCCTCCGCCACCACCCCCGGTTCGGGGCGCCGGTTCCTGATGCTGCAGGGGCCGCACGGGCCGTTTCTGGCGCGGCTCGCGGCGATGCTGCGGACGGCGGGTGCGCAGGTGTGGCGCGTGGGGTTCAACATGGGCGACCGGGTGTTCTGGCCCGATGGCGCCAGCTATATCCCCTGGCGCGGCACGCCCGAGGATTGGCCTGCCGGCTGCGCCGAGATTCTGGACCGGCACGGCATCACAGACCTTGTGCTTTATGGCGATACCCGGCCCATCCATGCCGAGGCGGTGACTTTGGCGCGGGCGCGCGGGCTGATGGTGCATGTGTTCGAGGAAGGGTATCTGCGCCCCTACTGGGTGACCTATGAACGCGGCGGGTCGAACGGGCATTCGCGGCTGATGCAGATGACGCTGGCGCAGATGCGTGACGCGCTGGCCAATGCCGATGATGACCTGCCTGATGCGCCCGCTGTGTGGGGCGACCTTCGCCAGCACATCTTTTACGGGGCGCTCTACCATTTCTTCGTGATGGTCGCCAACCGCAGCTACCGCAACTTTCGTCCGCACCGCGCGGTGCCGGTGGTGACCGAATTCCGGCTGTACCTCAAACGCCTGTTGCTCATGCCGCTGCACCGGGCCGAACGATGGTGGGCTACGCGGGCGATCCGCCAAGGCGGCTTTCCCTATCACCTTGTCCTTTTGCAACTGGAACATGACGCCAGCTTTCGCATGCATTCGTCGTTTTCGTCGATGACCGACTTCATCGCACTGGTGATGGAGGGGTTCGCACGCGGCGCCCCCGCACACCATCATCTGGTGTTCAAGGCCCACCCGCTGGAGGACGGCCGCGCGGGCATCGAGGATACGATCCGCCGATCTGCCGCCGATCTGGGCCTGCGCGACCGCGTGCATTACGTGCGCGGCGGCAAGCTGGCCGGGTTGCTCAACCACGCGCGCACTGCTGTCACGGTCAATTCCACCGCCGCGCAACAGGCGCTGTGGCGCGGCCTGCCGGTCAAGGCCTTCGGGCGCGCGGTCTACAATCTGCCGGAATTCGTGTCGCCGCAACCGCTGCCCGAATTCTTCGCCACCCCGCGTCGCCCCGATGCGCGGGGCTACCGCGATTACCGCCGCTTCCTGCTGGAAACCAGCCAGGTGGTGGGCGGGTTCTATTCGGCACGCGGACGGCGCGAGTTGCTGCGTCAGGTGGTGGACATGATGTTGGCCGCGCAAGACCCCTATGATGCGTTGCAGGCCGGATGCGCGGCACCGCGGCAACAGTTGCGTCTGGTGAACTAAGCCCCCGCCTGTGGGCTGGATCGGTGCCGAACTTTGATGTAGCCTTGGCGCAAAAGACAAAGGCAGTTCCGAAAAGGAGCCCGAGCAGTGGCAATGTTGTGTACCCGCGGGGCCAGATTTCTGGTCCTCGCGACTGTTGTGGCAAGTGTCGCAGGCTGTGGCCTGCCCCGTTCCGGCCCCAACAAGCGCGAAATCTACGCCTCCAGTGTGTTGCAGCAGGGCGATGCCTTTGTTGTTGCCGTCAACGACCGGGTGACGCGGGCAACCGCGGTGGTGCCCGACCTCAGCTTTCCGCAATCCTTTGCCGGCGCAGGCAAGATCGGCGCCGACACCATCAGCGCGGGCGATGTGCTGAGCCTGCAGATTTTCGAGAACGTCAAGGACGAGCCGCTGCTGTCGACCGCAGGGGAACGGGTTTCGGTGCTGACCGATGTGCAGGTTGACGACAAGGGCTATATCTTTGTGCCCTATGCCGGGCGGATCAAGGCCGCAGGCCGCACACCCGACCAGTTGCGCGCCGCGGTCACCAAGGAACTCGACACCCAGACCCCCGATCCGCAAGTCCTGATCAACCGCGTGGCCGGTGACGGGTCGGCGGTGTCGGTCTCGGGCGGCGTGGCCGGGCCGGGCGTCTATCCCATCGAACGCCCGACGCGCACGTTGTCGGGCATGTTGGCCCGTGCCGGCGGCGTGGCGATTGAACCGGCGGTGGCGCAGGTGCGCGTCACCCGTGGCAAGACCACGCGCAAGATCTGGCTCAAGGATCTCTATGAAAATCCGGGCCTGGACATCGCTCTGCGCGCGGGTGACCGGATCGTGATCGAAGAGGACCGCCGCGCCTTTGTCGCGTTGGGGGCCACCGGCACGCAGACCCGCGTGCCGTTCGACACCCAGACGCTGAGCGCGATCGAGGCGATCGCGCAGGTGGGCGGCCTGAACACCAACCTTGCGGACCCGACCGGCGTTTTCGTGTTCCGCAACGAACCCGACGCCATCGCCAACAAGGTTCTGGGCCGCAACGACCTGACCGGCGACCAGCGCATGGTCTATGTGCTGGACCTGACGCAACCGATGGGCATGTTCCACGCCCGCGATTTTGTCGTGCGCGATGGTGATACCGTCTATGTCACCGAAGCGCCGTTCGTGCAGTGGTCGAAAACCATCAACGCACTGACCGGCACTGCCACAGCGGCGGATTCGCTGACGTCCATCGGATCTGGCACCGGGGGCTAGGCCGCCTTGGCGCCAATCGATTGGGCGGCACCGCAAGGCGCCGCCCTTTCGCATCAAAGCCCCTGCAGACCCAGACGGATCGCGCGGTTTTCACCCCGCTTCAGCACCCAGTGCCCCAGATGCCGGGCAAGAGTCCGGTGCCCCCGGTCCACCGCGCGCTGGAACAGCTCGCGCTGATAGCGGGCGAAGTCGCGCCGGGCGCGCAGGGTTGAATAAAACTGTGCAGGCGTCAGCGTGCCATCCAGCGCACCAAGGATGATCGGGTTCAGGATGCCCATCTGGTGCAGCGAAGACCCCAGCCGGTGCCCCATCAGCGGCGTGCGCAGTTTCAGCACATTGGCCCCGACAAAGCGGTTGGCGTGGCCTGCGTCCAGCGGTTCATAGGGATCATAGAGGATTGTCACCCGGCGCGCCGCACCCGACACCTGCGCCGCGTCGCCATAGGGGCCGGAAAAATCCTTGTCCCACGCGACCTTGTAGCGCGTTTCCCAAGGCACCACAGCTTTGTCCAATGTGGATTGCGGTGAAATCGCCACCACATCGGCGCCGGGGCATGCCCCCGAGAATGCCGCCGCCGCATAGCCGCCCATCGAGGCGCCATAGAACACCACGCGCCGGTATCGGGCGAAGAAGCCACTGTCGCGCAAGCCATCGAACTGCGACCAGACCCAAGGGTCACGGTACCACGTCCAGCCGTTCGCCATGACGCCAAGCATGGACCACCCCTGTTTTTCGATGAAGTCAAACCCCCACGGGCGCCGTTCGGCGCGCTTGTTCATCGCGATGTCCAGATTGTCGAACGTCACCACCAGCGTGTCGTCGCCGCGCGGGATATGGAGAAAGGAATGCCCTGTCCCTTCGCGAAAAAACCCATTTGGACCAGCGAGTTGCTGCGCAATCTTCGCCCACTCCGGGTCTGCTGGTGCGGTTTGCGCCGGCGGGTTCGGGGTGAACAGGACGCGGGTGATGTCAACCTCGCCTTCGGTGCGGGTGGTCAAGGGCGCGTTGCTGCCATAACACCGCAGGAACGGAAACGCGCCCGACCCTTTGCGGATGTCCAGCACCATGCGGCTGTCGGCGTGAAAGCAGCGGTCCATCACGGGGGCAAGGTGTTTGACCTTCCACACGTCACCGAAGCCCGACAGCGTCACGATCAAATCCCAAGGTTTCAGGCCCTTCGCATCACGCACCACCCGCACACGGGTTTCGGGCACGCCATGCGCGGCAAGCGCGGCGCGGTAAGGCGCGATCCAAGCGCTTGGCTGATCGGGAAATTGCCCCTTCGGATCCAGATCGACCAGCACGATGTCGCAATCCCACCGCACCTGCGCCGCCAGCGCCAGACCTTGGGCGGTGCCGCCGATATCGGCAAAACTTGCCACATCCCTAAGCCCGGTCCGATCCAGCAGGCCGGCGTCAAACACCAGCTTGCCCCGCCCCTTGATCGGTGCGCGTTCCGGCACGATGCCATGTTTTTCAACTAGGTGCGCCAGATAGCTGCCGGGCGGTGGCAGCCCATCGAATCGCAACCCCAACTCGCGTTTGTTCGACGCCCAAAGGTGGAGCGCGGTGGTGTGCGGGGTCAGCATTGCCTCGACCACGGCCCGGCGACGCAGAAATTTCGTGCGGTCAGGAAATGTTACAGGATAAAACGCATCCAAAGGCTGAACTTCGTTCGCCAACCCGTGTTGATGGACGAAATGGGTCACCATCAGCGGCCCCCATACCCCCCAAGGTTGCTGGCTGACATGCACGGGGCGGCCTCCGGCGGCTGCGGCGCGGTATTCCTCCTGAAGCGCTGGTTTCAGGAAGGGCGGCACCGCAAAGCGGTCGGCGGTGAAGGCCAGCATGTCGGCCAACACCGCGCTGTCTGGCGGCAGCCCCAGCACGGCGTTGTTGACCCTGTGGCTGCCCGGCAGTTCGAAACCCAGCACCACGTCGCTGTCATAGGTCATCGGGCGATGGCAATAGACATCGGTATCGACCCAGATCATGCCCGGGCAGGCGCGGATCATGTGCAGGCGAAACAGGTCCGCGAACAACGCGAAGCTGTCCTTCTTCTCGTACTTGATGAAGTCGTCGGTATCCAGAATGTCGCGCCCGTCGCGCCGGATGACCCCGGCGGGGACGTTTGGGATGTCCTCATAGGAAAACAGCGTGATCGTCTGGCCCTGATCGACAAAGGATTTCAGGCACAGCTGCTCCAGCCAGCTGAGCGCCCCGCCGATCCATAGCGTTCCGACCTCTCGCTTGCGCGCCATCTGTCCCTCGTACCGCCACATTGTTTCCCGGCGCCATGTCTGGCGGGATTTTCTGGCCGAATTACGGCAGAACACCAGCTTAATTCGCGGCCGAAATCGGCAGGCGTTTGCGGGACGGCGCGCTTGTGCTATCGCGGACACAAGGCGCGGCACCAGACCGCGCAAGGCGTGTTGAAGGGTGCAGGTATGGCGGACAGGGGCGAAGTGGTGCGGCGGCCCATGCAGGCGCGGCTGGTGGCCGAGGGGCTGGCCGTGCTGGACGCGGTGGCGGAGCCGGGCGAACCGGGGCGGTTCCGGGCCTTCTTTGCCGCGGGGACCGACCGTGCGCTGTTGGCACCGCTGCCGGGTCAGGGGTTTGCCGAAGCGCTGGAGCTGCGCGAGGTGTCGGGCGGCATCCTGTATGACGCGCGCGGCCCGGCCCGGCTGGCCTTGGCCGACGGCGGCGCCGACGTGGCGCCGACGCCGCATGACAGGGCACTTCTGGCCGGGCGCCATGTGCTCTTGGGGTTCCGGATCGACGAGCCGGCGGAAACGGTCGCCGAATGGCTGATCTGGCACCATCGCCAGCACGGTGCCGACGCGGCCTTGGTCGTGAACCGTGCGCCGCCCGAAACCGACCATGCCGCGTTTGCGCGCGAACTGACAGCAGCGGTGCGGGACGTGGCGGTGCGGGTGGTGGTGGTGGAGCCCG